>NZ_JBAGBW010000070.1 GCF_039822205.1 Thermodesulfobium sp. 4217-1 | reverse complement strand
AATATTGTAGAAATCAGTACCGAAGGTATCTTGTATTACTTTGTAGTCAAGTGCAATTTCATCTTCGTCTGAGTATGATAACGTTTCAACTATCTGACCCTTTTTGTTTCTCACCTTTTGAAATGCTATAGCGCCACCGACATCATCGAGTTGAATGATACCACCTTTTAAAACCCTACAAGTTGCTGCACCCAGAGCTCTTGCAATTCGTTCTGCTGACAGAGCCCTTTCTCCCATACGATGTTGAATAATTCTAATGATAAGGAGCGCAACGAAACATATTAGAAAATGTGCACGTATATGTTCGTTCTTGCTTACAAACACAGGCCTTGCATAAAGATCTGTTTTCATAATCCTAAAAGACTGTTCTATTCTCCAAAGGCCACCGTACACCTGGCGCATTTTACGCTCATCATAGTCAAGTTCACTGGTAATGATGCAAAAGTACCCATCATATATAGCGTCATTCTCTGCCTTTTCTAGATCAACTCTGCGTAGCTTTTTTGTGTTTGTCAGAATCTCGCCTGTTTTCTTGTCAATGATATCTTCTTTTGTA
>NZ_JBAGBW010000069.1 GCF_039822205.1 Thermodesulfobium sp. 4217-1 | reverse complement strand
GATATTGTAGAAATCAGTACCGAAGGTATTTTGTATTACTTTGTAGTCAAGTGCAATTTCATCTTCATTTGAGTATGATAATGTTTCAACTATCTGACCCTTTTTGTTTCTCACCTTTTGAAATGCTATAGCGCCACCGACATCATCTAGTTGAATGATACCACCTTTTAAAACCCTACAAGTTGCTGCACCCAGAGCTCTTGCAATTCGTTCTGCTGACAGAGCCTTTTCTCCCATACGATGTTGAATAATTCTAATGATAAGGAGCGCAACGAAACATATTAGAAAATGTGCACGTATGTGCTCGTTCTTGCTTACAAATACAGGCCTTGCATAAAGATCTGTTTTCATAATCCTAAAAGACTGCTCTATCCTCCAAAGGCCACCATATACCTGGCGCATTTTACGCTCATCATAGTCAAGTTCACTGGTAATGATGCAAAAGTACCCATCATATATAGCGTCATTCTCTGCCTTTTCTAGATCAACTCTGCGTAGTTTTTTTGTGTTTGTCAGAATCTCGCCTGTTTTCTTGTCAATGATATCTTCTTTTGTG
>NZ_JBAGBW010000068.1 GCF_039822205.1 Thermodesulfobium sp. 4217-1 | reverse complement strand
CATTTGCAACATAAATAAAGTATATCAAAAACTCGTCTAAATCTAAATCTTTTACGATATACAGTATTTCAGAGTATTTCTCTAAGTCTTTACCGATAAATATGAATTTAAGCAACAACAGTGCAGTTAAAAGATATATATTATTTATGCTAAGGCGCAATTTTTCTTCTTCGATCTTATTTGTGTCTATCAGGATATACTTAAAAGCAGGCAAATAATCTTTATAGATGTGCTTTTCTTCAAATAGATCTGAGAAATCTATCGGTTTATCCCAATTCGTTTTTCCATGATAGAAAACCACTGGAATAATTGGCTCTAATGGTCTTTTGTTTTTTATATCCTCTTCCCATATTGCAAGCATATATGAGAGTATCTGGATATTACTAAAGCTTCCTGTTTCTGATTTGTGCTCCAGGAGATAATACACCTGGACTGAACTGGTCTTTGTCTGAAATCTAAAAGCTATGTCTAAATTAAACCTCTTATACTTCTTTGAAATCTTTTCTGTGTTTATAGGTTTTATTGTATTAAGGTCCAGTTGTTCTAAAATCTCTTTTGGCAAGCTGAACTCTACAAAGCTCTTTGCATTCTCAATATTTGAGGCTATCTGTTTAAAGAACTTATCGTGTATCTGGTGTATGTCGTCCATAAATTGATTTAAA
>NZ_JBAGBW010000067.1 GCF_039822205.1 Thermodesulfobium sp. 4217-1 | reverse complement strand
TGATATCAGAGATAGGAGGCGAAGAAGAGTTGATAACCTTAACTAAGAAGTGGAAGATGGAAGGAAAAGAAGAAGGCAGGACGGAAGGCAGGATGGAAGGCGAAAGAGAAGGTGAATTAAGAGGCAAAAGAGAAGGCATGCTGCTTGATGCTCAGGATATGGTGTTAAACGCTATTGAGGCAAAATTTGATACTATTTCGCCTGAAATAGAGAGCAAGGTTAAAAGCATCTCGGATAGAGAGAGACTAAAAAATATAATGAAGGCTATGTTTAAAATTAACAGCATAAGCGAGCTTGAGGATTTACTATAAATTCAAAAAACCGATCTCTTATTAATTTGTACAAAAAACAAAAATATTA
The DNA here is from genome assembly GCF_039822205.1 of Thermodesulfobium sp. 4217-1. Taxonomy (NCBI): domain Bacteria; kingdom Pseudomonadati; phylum Thermodesulfobiota; class Thermodesulfobiia; order Thermodesulfobiales; family Thermodesulfobiaceae; genus Thermodesulfobium; species Thermodesulfobium fumaratoxidans. The sequence goes on along the minus strand of NZ_JBAGBW010000067.1, from coordinate 412 downwards.
CTCACTTTTTAGCAGTAAATAAAAAGCTTAAATGCTTTGAATTACCAACAGTTATTGAGATTTTTGTTTGCTCTAACTGTCAAAGATTTTATTTCGTTTTAACCCCGTGCGACAAGAAGTCTCCCGCCTCAACGAATTGCAATGAGTAGGTGGGGGATGAATTACCGCTCTTTATTTTGTTCTTGTCTTCCAAAATACAGCCATGATATAATCAGCAATATAGCTATATATGCTGGTGAATACAACGAAAACCAGGGTGAGAAGATATGAATAAGTCTTACAAGTACCGCATATGCCCTGCTCCCGAACAGGAAATTCTTATCAATAAAACCTTTGGCTGTGTGCGGTTTGTCTATAACAAGATGCTTGCAAATCGCAAAGAGGTTTATGAGCAGTTCAAAGATGATAAGGA
>NZ_JBAGBW010000066.1 GCF_039822205.1 Thermodesulfobium sp. 4217-1 | reverse complement strand
CAGATTGCCCAGATGACCGATCAGATAAACTCAATTATGGAAGAGACAAAGAAGAGCAACAAAGAGCTCACAGATCTGTCTGTGTCGATGAAGGACAAGGCTCAGGACGGCAATATCCTTATGACGAAGACAAATGAGAGCTCTCATAAGAGCCTTCAATCTGTAAAGAAGCTGGCAGAGGTAATACAATCTCTTAGCAGGAGATCTGAGGATATTGGAAAGATAGTGGATCTGATATCAAACATCTCAGACCAGACAAACCTCTTGGCTCTAAACGCTGCAATAGAAGCTGCAAGAGCAGGAGATGCGGGAAGAGGATTTGCTGTAGTTGCAGATGAAGTAAGAAAGTTAGCAGAAGAATCTCAAAAGGCTGCAAATGAGATAGCTCTAATAATAGGAGAAACAAGCAAAGAGACAAGAAACGCAATGAACTCTATGCAAGATACCTTAAACGACGTAACCACAGGATTAGAGGCCTCTGAATCTACGTCAAAGACTTTCCAGGCAATACTCACATCTATGGACAAGATAGGATCTCTCTTGAATGAGAGAGAAAAGATAGGAGTACAACTAATTGCCAACCTATCAACGGTAAACCTAAACGTTAGCAACCTTGCTGCCCTATCAGAAGAGTACACTGCCTCAGCACAAGAGATGGCCGCATCATCAAAAGACATATCCAACGAAATAGAAAGCCTTGCTGCAATATCAGAAGAGTCATCAGCCTCAGCACAAGAGCTCGCATCTACCACAGAAGAAAGTGATAAAATAGTAAAAGAGTT
>NZ_JBAGBW010000065.1 GCF_039822205.1 Thermodesulfobium sp. 4217-1 | reverse complement strand
GTAAGAATCTCTTTGAGTTGATCTATAAACGTAGAAAGCAATCGTCCACTATATTCTATTTCCAATTTTGCCAGGAAGGTTGGTATAAAAGATTTGGCAGTAATGATAACCCATTAGCTGATGCCATTCTTGACCGTATAGTACATGATGCATACAAAATCAATATCGAATACATTGACCAGCCTAAAGAAATGCCAATGCGTGAAGTATTTGGATTAGATAAATCGCAAAGCGAATAATTATTTCAAACCAGGTGGCTCCCCGATTCCGGACAGTTGGTACCATTCATACTGGAATCGTGGAGCCGAGACACCATAATATACACTTAATAAATAGCATTTTAAAGGGGGTATATTATTAATAGATGAGAGTAAGGGATAAACTTCAACTTACACAAGAATAGGTTTTACTGGTAACTCACACAAAGCTTTTGGTCTTTGAACTGATTATCAAATTTGTTAAACAAAAATGATGAAAAAATTACGCAGTTTTTACACCAATACTAAATCCTAAAAAAGACTTAAACATCAACGTTTACAAGGATTTTTATTCTGCTCAAGTGTCAAAGATGGAATATTACATAAAGCTGTTATATCTTCAGGGCTTACCTCGTAACTCTCAGAATCTTTTTTATATTCTCAATTCTAAGGTTTTAATTATTTAAATATTCTTGATGTGAACTGTGTATTCTTTTGTAAACATCTAAAGATGCCAAAAGATTTGACATATCTATATTGACGCCAAAGAGGGGTGACAAAATCAGTGTCTCCTTAATTTACTTTTATGGTGACAAAATCAGTGTCCCTTGACA
>NZ_JBAGBW010000064.1 GCF_039822205.1 Thermodesulfobium sp. 4217-1 | reverse complement strand
TGTCTATAATCTTTATACTCCAGGAAGCGCTATTGCGAAAAAGCCCTTTAATATATATCCAAGTCCTACATATATTGCAAGAACTCCAAATAGCATATAGAGAAAATTCATTGGTAGGTACTTTTGTGTTTTAGGACCAATGTATGCGCCAATCAATATTCCTGCCATACCTATAATAATTGGTGGTGCTATCTTTATACCAAATATTAGCCAACCTACTATTGTTGAAATCATTCCAAGAGTTACCGCCATTACAGATGCGCCTGGAACGATATAGAAAGGAAGTCCAAGAGCTATTGAGAGAAATGGAACGTATAGAAAGCCTCCTCCTACACCTGCTACGGCAGATACGAATCCAACTACTATTCCAAACAAAAATGGTCCAAAGTTCTTTACCTTGAAGTGTTCTCCAAAGAAGTCAAATTCTACTGCTGCCAAACCAAGCTTTAGATTTTCTATGCCCTTTAATTCATTAAGACGTCCTTCAGCTTTTAGCTTCTTTACTTCTGCCTGGAATTTCTTCGCAGCGTCTTTTCCTTTGCTCTTTGCCTTTGCGGCAAATGGTGTTACTTGATAGAACATAAATATAGACACAAGAAGCGTAAGACAGCCAAATATGCCTATAACGCTTGACATGTTTAGTTTTCCACCTGTAAGCCATACTCCTGCTTGAGCTCCTAATACGCTGCCAATACCCATAGCAAGACCAGCAGTCCAGATCAACCTCTTATTTAAAAACCATTGAACAGTACCCATAGTAGAGTTTACGCTTGTAATAAGTGAGTTAGACAACCTTATATTGTCTGACAGGTACTTTCCAGAATCTACTTCCTTGCCGTTAACTGTAGCCTTCATACCCTTTAACGAGCTAGCCTTTGCGCCAAGACCCAATACAGATATATGGCCAAAACCAGCCATAATACCTCCAAATGCACCTACTGTTGCCATAATCCAACCGTTCCATATTGACCAAAGAAAATATACTACTGCATCAATCTGAACCTTTTGATCCCCAATTTGAAGCCAATCTACTGGAAAAATCATA
>NZ_JBAGBW010000063.1 GCF_039822205.1 Thermodesulfobium sp. 4217-1 | reverse complement strand
AAACAAAGAACCATTAAAAGTTTTGGCTATTTAGAAGATCAGGAAGATCCTGAGGCATTTATGTCTATGGTGAAAGAATTTAATGCAAATTTCAAAAATGATGTTTCTTTAAGAATAGAAGTTGCATCTAATGCTCTGATGTATAGCAAAGAAAACAGGAGACTAAATTATGGATATAAGTTCTTGGAAGCAGTCTATAATCTACTTGAAATAAATTTGTTCATTAAGTCCTATGAGAAATCACATAAGTTTCAGGGAGGATATTCTCTTGGAGATATTTTCAAATTCCTTGTACTGGCAAGGATTCTTTATCCAGATTCAAAACGCGCTTCCTGCCAGATAAAAGACGGTTTCTATGGTATGAGTACTGACTTCACCCTACCTGATATCTATAGGTCACTAGACTACTTTGCGAATTTTGAAGTAGAGTTACAAAGGCATTTAAATAAGCGCGTTAAAGATATAATAGGTCGTGACATGTCTTATGCATTTTATGATGTTACCAACTACTTCTTTGAGATAGACTTTCCAAATGGTGAAGATGATCTTAGAAAAAGAGGTGTATCAAAGGAACACCGTGTAGATCCAATCATAGCTATGGGTCTTTTTATTGATTCAAATGGGCTTCCAATAAGCATGTCTATTTTTCCAGGTAACACCAGTGACTCTCTAACACTTCAACCAGTAATGAAAGATGTAAAAGAGTCTTATGGACTTGGTAGACTTATCGTAGTTGCTGACAAAGGGCTTAATTCTTCTAAGAATATTGATGTAATAGTAAACAATAAAGATGGTTTTGTCTTTTCACAGATACTTAAAGGAAAAAAGGGTAAGCTATACAATGAAAAACTATTTGACAAAAGAGATTGGATATCAAATGAAGATGACACATACAGATACAAGCTATTTGAGGAAGAGTACGAGGGGAAGAATAAAGATGGTGAAAGGGAAGTAAGGACAAGGAAGGTACTTTTGTATTGGAGCAAGACTGAAGCTGATATGGCTAAGCGCAAAAGAGAAGAAAAACTTGACAAAGCTGAGCGTTCTGTTAAAAACAATGTCTATGGCATTAAAAAAGGCGTTGATGAATA
>NZ_JBAGBW010000062.1 GCF_039822205.1 Thermodesulfobium sp. 4217-1 | reverse complement strand
AGAATACTTAAAGCGACCATCAAGGTTCAAAGCTTAGATGAAATAAGAGATATGTTCTAAACGCTCAATTAAGTTCTTTATTTTATTTTCACGAGACATTTCAAATAATTCTATTTTGATCAGCTCATTTTCGAGTTCTCTATAGTCGCTTCTTTGCCAGGACTCAATGCATCCATGATTCATTACCACACGTGATTCCTTAACACTCAAAAACATCTCTCCCATCATAGTGACAAAATTAGCGTCTTCTTAAGGGATGAAATCAGCGTCCGTTAAATTTCAACTAAGAGTTTTACAAGCTCTTAATAGCGCTTTACAATAACTTTTATAGAAAAAAGGAGGATAAATATGCAAACTATTAAGTTTGTATACTGGCAAGATGATAATATGCTGCTAGGTTATTTAGAAGAAAACCCAGATTATATGACGCAGGGTGAAACTTTAGACGAATTAAAAGAAAATTTAAAAGATATATATAAAGATCTAACTAGTGGTGCAATACCATCTGTTAGTAAGGTTTCTGAACTGGGAGTAGTGTGAAAAGAAGTGATTTGGTCGAACAATTGAAAAGAATTTAACCAAAGAAGATCTTTTGAAATTCGAGATTTCACATGAAGAGTCATATTTGGGAGACGTGTATAAGAAAAAAGATGAGCTTTTAAACCCTATCAAGAAATAATCTAAATAAATCAACCAATATATTAAGCATTTTCCTATTTGACATCTTTTTATTCTTGTGTTTAAATCAATTTATGGACGACATACACCAGATACACGATAAGTTCTTTAAACAGATAGCCTCAAATATTGAGAATGCAAAGAGCTTTGTAGAATTCTCTTTGCCAAAAGAGATTTTAGAACAACTGGACCTTAATACAATAAAACCCATAAACACAGAAAAGATTTCAAAGAAGTATAAGAGGTTTAATTTAGACATAGCCTTTAGATTTCAGACAAAGACCAGTTCAGTCCAGGTGTATTATCTACTGGAGCACAAATCAGAGACAGGGAGCTTTAGTAATATCCAGATACTCTCATATATGCTTGCAATATGGGAAGAGGATATAAAAAACAAAAGACCATTAGAGCCAATTATTCCAGTAGTTTTCTATCATGGAAAAACGAATTGGGATAAACCGATAGAT
>NZ_JBAGBW010000061.1 GCF_039822205.1 Thermodesulfobium sp. 4217-1 | reverse complement strand
CGCAAATAATATTAGTTTAAATGATAGTGGTTATAGTGGTGCAAATACTATTTCCAACAACATCGCATTCTTTGACAACTCGGCATATGTGAGTAATTTGACTCAAGTAGATGCTGCTCCAGCTACTCATGTTACTTTTGATTTCTCCCACATTCTAACTAGCATGAATTTTGACACTACTGTTATTAGTGAAAATAATATAACTTCTTCAACCTTATCTGCTGCTCTTGCTGACGCTGACAGTCAGGCTCATACTGCATCACATAACGCTGGATACTTTACAGACGACACCAACACCAACACTTATTTCTTTGCAGACGGCGCAAACGGTCCTGCAGTCATAGAACTCGTTGGGACTATCGTTGGTAGCGTGAGCGTATCTGGCACTACCGTTCACATAACACATTAATTATTACACAATCAAACCTTTACTCCACTGGCCCCCGAAAGGGGGCCTTAAATCCCTTTGGCGAAGAGAGATTGAGGTTATCTGTTTAAAGAACTTATCGTGTATTTGATGTATATAGTCCATAAATTGATTTAATCAAAGAATAAAATATGTAAAATATGGGAATTCTGGATATGCTGTTTTATTATTTAGATTATTTATTGATAGACTTTAAAAGCTCATCCTTTTTCTTATACACATCTCCTAAATATGACTCTTCGTGTGGGAGCTCGAATTTCAAAAGATCCTCTTTGGTCAAATTCTTTTCAAATATATATTTGTCAGTTTTGAAGTCGTAGTAGAAGAGACTGGTCTCTCCCATCAAGACAATGTCCCTCATAGTGCTTTTGCCCAATATGTAATCCAAAATTACTTTTGGACTCTGGGATAAAAACCACTTTTCGTGTTCTTCACTGTCATCACACCAGATCAGGGCAGTAGTGGCATCTGAGTTTACCAGTACTCTTGGACCATAGTACCAAACCAATATTTCAAAATCCTCTTCTAAAAAAATATTTCCTGCTTTATCCTCGATCTTTATTTTGTAGTCAAACAAGTAGCTTACCTCGCTCTATTTTTAAAATAAATTGATTATTTATTGTGTTCAAGATTTGCGTCGAAAAATTTTTCGTGACTAAAGTCACAAATGCTATTTCTGATTTTAATGCATAAAGCCTTTAAACTGAGCGCACACGATAATATTCTTGAAAACTTTACAGTTTAAAGTTATCAATTTAAAACATATCC
>NZ_JBAGBW010000060.1 GCF_039822205.1 Thermodesulfobium sp. 4217-1 | reverse complement strand
AAGTTTGATCGAACAAAGACACACCTTAATGTTGGCACCATTGGTCATATCGATCATGGTAAGACTACTTTGACTGCAGCTCTTACAATGACTCTTGCTGCTGCAGGAAAAGCACAGGCAAAGAAATATGAGGATATTGACTCTGCTCCTGAAGAAAAGGCAAGAGGTATTACTATTAACATTGCTCACGTAGAGTATGAAACAGAGAAAAGGCACTATGCACACGTAGACTGCCCGGGACACGTTGACTACATCAAGAACATGATAACTGGTGCAGCCCAGATGGACGGAGCAGTTCTAGTAGTAGCAGCAAACGATGGTCCAATGCCCCAGACAAGAGAGCACATACTTCTTGCAAGGCAGGTAGGAGTTCCTTCTATCATAGTGTTTATGAACAAAACAGATATGGTAGATGACCCAGAGCTCTTAGATCTCGTAGAGATGGAAACAAGAGATCTACTATCTTCTTATGAATTTCCTGGAGATGATATCCCTATCATAAGGGGTTCTGCTCTAAAGGCTATCGAAGCCCTTCAAGTAAACAAGTCTTTGCAAAGAGGGGAAAATGAATGGGTAGACAGAATATGGGAGCTCGCAGATGCCCTTGATTCATACATCCCAGATCCACAAAGAGATGTAGACAAACCATTCGTTATGGCAATTGAAGATGTATTTACAATTACAGGCAGAGGCACAGTAGTAACAGGCCGTATTGAAAGAGGCCGTGTTAAGCCTGGCGATGAAGTAGAAATAGTAGGCTTCTCAATGCAGCCAAAGAAGACAGTTTGTACATCTGTAGAGATGTTTAGAAAGATATTGGACGAAGGTATAGCAGGAGATAACGTAGGTTGTCTATTAAGGAGCGTCGACAAGGACGAAGTAGAAAGAGGACAGGTCCTTGCAAAGCCAGGTTCAATCAAACCATTTACTAAGTTCAATGCAGAGGTATACGTTTTGAAAAAGGAAGAAGGCGGACGTCATACTCCATTCTTCAATGGATATCGTCCACAGTTCTATTTCAGAACTACAGACGTAACAGGAACAATCAAACTTCCAGATGGCGTAGAGATGATAATGCCTGGTGACAACGTAAACATGGTAGTAGAGCTTATGTCTCCAGTAGCTATTGAAGAAGGACTTAGATTTGCAATACGTGAAGGCGGCAGAACTGTTGGTGCTGGCGTAGTCACAAAGATGATCGAATA
>NZ_JBAGBW010000059.1 GCF_039822205.1 Thermodesulfobium sp. 4217-1 | reverse complement strand
GCGACCGTTCATTATTCTGTGTCAAACCTAAATAGAAAAGTATAAAATATTTTAACTTTTAAGGAGGTTTGACCTAAATGAATTTTAGTGAATCAGATGTTCAGAGGTTGCTTAAAAAAGTTGATATCAATGACATTACAAAGAGGATTGCTGCAAGAGAAGATTGGTTTGGAAAAGGTGGGATATTTACACCCCTAATAAAAACAATGGTTGAAGAAGCTCTATCTGCAGAAATGGATTCTTTTATTTCACAAGAGGCTTTAAAAGGTAATAAGAATAGAAGAAATGGATATACTTCAAAAAAAGTAAAAAGCTCAAGTGGTACATTTGATCTTAATACACCAAGAGATAGAAATGCTGACTTTGAACCACAGATTGTAAAAAAGTATCAAACAACGCTGTCAGATGAAATAGAAAACAAGATTTTGTCTTTGTATGGACTGGGTATGAGTTATAAAGACATACAAAAACATATACAAGATCTATACACCATAGAACTATCAGTTGGCGCAATAAATACAATTACTGATAAGATTATAGATAAAGCAAGGCAATGGCAACAAAGACCCCTTGAAAACCTGTACCCATTTGTATGGCTTGATGGTATTCATTACAAAATAAAAGAAGATGGTAGATATATACAAAAATGTATTTATACTATTTTAGGCGTTAACCTGTCTGGTAAAAAAGAGGTTCTTGGTCTTTATATATCAGAAACAGAAAGTGCACATTTCTGGCTATCTGTTTTGACAGATCTACAAAATAGAGGCATAAAAGATATCCTTGTAGTGTCAGTTGATGGATTAAATGGTTTTATTGATGCTATAGGAACAATATTTCCTAAAGCAGAAGTAAATTCATGTATAGTTCATCAAGTAAGAAACTCTTTAAAATATGTTGTTTCAAAAGACAAAAAAGAGTTTATAAAAGATTTAAAACAAGTTTATAAAGCTTCTTCAAAAGAACAAGCTGAATATGAGCTTTCTAATTTAGAAAATAAATGGGCAAATAAATATCCTGTTGTTATTAGATCCTGGAAAGACAAGTGGGAACATCTTTCAAATTACTTTAAGTATCCAAATGAAATAAGACGTATTGTCTATACAACAAATATAATAGAATCAGTTCATAGACAATTTAGAAAATTAACAAAAACAAAAGGGGCTTTTCCAAGTGAAGATAGCTTAATAAAATTGCTATACCTTGGAATACAGAATGCTACAAATAGATGGACAATGCCCATGCCTAATTGGAGCCTTACACTATCTCAGCTCTCAATACTCTTTGGAGATAGGATTGAAAAATATATTGAGATTTAGTGATACAATAATGAAGAGGGAATTGACACAGAAATTTGAACAGTCTC
>NZ_JBAGBW010000058.1 GCF_039822205.1 Thermodesulfobium sp. 4217-1 | reverse complement strand
CGTGTTGCCTCATTTAAAAACCTAAAGGAAGTTGTATTCGTTGCCTCACTTAAAATTCTAAACATAACCATAACATATTTTATCTTTATTTTTGCTAATTTTTTTAATAGAATTTCTTACTTCTTCCTTTATGGATATGTCTTCTAGTAATTTTTTTGAAGTTTTACTATTTGTCTTTGAAGTTCAGCTGGATTTAATTTTGTATACTGTTCTCTTAACTTTTCTTTATCTATTTTTTCTACACCAGGATTTTCTAATATTCTTTGATAAGGAGTTTTTGCTTTATCATATCTTTTTGTAACTTTACTTCCAACTCTTTCTTTTGAGATTTGTTTCATTACAGGCTGAAAAAAGTTTATATATAGCCTTAAGCTTTCATAAAGCTTTTTTAAAGTCATTAGCTCAACTTCTCTATCATATCTAAAATAACCAACATATTTTCTTACTACAGAGTAGTTTTTCTGTTCCACATAGCAGTTATCGTTTTTTCTATATTTTCTTGACCTTGTGAACGTTATATTATTTTCAACACAATAACGATGAAGTTGATGATTTATAAACTCCGCTCCATTATCAGAATCAATTCCAAAGAGTTTAAAAGGTAAGCGTTTCTTTATTTCATCTATTGATTCAAAAACCCACCTTTGAGCTTTATTTTTTAATGCATCTATTTCTATCCAACCAGTGCAAATGTCAACTGCAGTTAGAGTATGGATAAATTCTCCTCTTGGATCTCCTCCTTCATGACCTACAAGGTCTATTTCTAAATATCCAGGTATACTTTCGTCCCATTCTGAAAATGTCCTTATAGGGATCTGGCTTTTAAGAAGGCTGCCTGGTTTTGTATATGTCTTTCCCTTTGGTTTATTCATTCTTTTGTATTCTGAAAGTATTCTGTCTATAGTAGATGCGCTTATCTTAAAGAGTTTTTCTTCTACATCCGTTTCAATTTGTATTTCTTTAAACTCTTTTAGTTTATATATTATTTCAGGAAGAACAGGTTTTAACCTTTTGCCACATGGGCAATCTAAAACATCCCATACCTTAATTAACGCCTTTTTTACATCATTGTCGTAATATTTGCTTTTCTTTTTCTTTGTCTTCATCGTTAAATCTACTTTTAAAACTCTGTTATTCATCCTTACAATCTTCTCATAACTACTTAAAAGAAAACATGCATAACTACGATTGTATCCAGTCAAAGCTATTAGCTCATCTAAAATAATGCCTTTTTGTTTCTTGCCTGCTTTTTTATATCTTTTTGCAATTTCACTCACCACTGCTTTTCTTTCCTTCATCGTTAACCCCATTTCTAGCCTCCAGAGTTATAGTAACTACTATTCTAAGAGACTTTTTATTTTCATTTAGATTTTTTATTTGAGGCAACGATTGTATTTCATTTAGATTTTTGATGAAGCAATTCG
>NZ_JBAGBW010000057.1 GCF_039822205.1 Thermodesulfobium sp. 4217-1 | reverse complement strand
TGCAAAGATGCATGTGAGACGAAGATCATAGTAACCCCCTTTTCCCTGAATGACTCTATCTTCGACATACACTTTTCCTGAAATGCGCTGTCTCCCACAGCAAGCACTTCGTCAAGCAAGAGTATTTCTGGTTCTATGTGAATTGCCACAGAAAAGGCCAGTCTCATATACATGCCAGATGAGTAATTTCTCACAGGATTGTCTATAAATTCTCCCAGCTCAGAAAAGGCTATAATCTCATCTAACTTTGCGTTTATCTCTTTTCTGGTAAAGCCAAATATAGATGCATTAAAATATATGTTTTCTCTACCCGTAAAGTCAGGGTGAAATCCAGCGCCCAGTTCCAAAAGGGTGGTCAGCTTTCCGTTTACCCTTACCTCTCCCTTTGTGGGATAGTATATCCCGCTTATTACCTTTAAGAGCGTGCTCTTTCCAGAGCCATTTCTGCCTACAATCCCCAGAGACTCTCCCTTTTTTACCTCAAGGTTTATATTCTTCAGAGCCCAGAATTTCTCGTATTTATGTCTGCCCCAGTTGACTATTCTTTCCTTCATAGACATAGCCCTGTCGTGGTACACCCTGAATTCTTTATAAAGTCCTTTAATTTCTACTGCAATTTCTGCCATCTATACCTCCTCAGCCACTCTTCTCTGTAAGCGGTCAAAGATAAGAAAACCAATCCAGAAAAATATAATGCTTCCCACAAACATCCAGAAAAGCGCTAAAAGATTGGGAGGTGTCCTGTAATACATTATCGCAAGATATGCCTCTACTATATGCGTAGCAGGGTTCAGGTAGAAAAATATCCTCAGGTGTTCAGGAACTATGCTTATTGGATATACTATTGGCGTAGTAAAAAACCACAGGTTTATAAGGACGTTTACTGTGTGCTCCAGATCCCTAAAATATACGTTTACTACGCTAAGGATAAGCACAAGAGGGATTAGAAATATTGTCTGAACAAGGAGTATTACAGGGTAGAACAATATATCGTGATGAATGCCTATTCCTGAAATCAACAGAGCCACCAAAAGTATTATCATGCTCAAAATATAGTTGATCATATTCGCAAACACTATAGAAAGAGGGATAACCTCTCTTGGAAAATAGACCTTTTTTAGTAAAGATGAGTTTGCCACCAGGCACCCTGTCCCCTGCAATACCGAACCAGCAATGTAGTTCCAGGCAAGAAGTCCAATAAACAAAAATATGCTAAAGTCCTTTATATCAGACTTCATAATAGTAGAAAAGACAAACGTATAAACAGCAAGCATCAAAAGAGGATTTAGGAACGTCCAGAAAAACCCCAGCACAGAGTTTTTATACCTTGCTTGCAGCTCTTTGGATACCAGGTTTCTCAGCATCTCTCGATAGCGATATATTTCAATAATTTTCTTGATCAAGATATCTCCTTAGTTAGGAAAATTCAACGAATATTAATTTTATCATAGAAAATTAAGATGAGGTTAAAAAGAAGGTTTTATA
>NZ_JBAGBW010000056.1 GCF_039822205.1 Thermodesulfobium sp. 4217-1 | reverse complement strand
TACTGCATTATTTAGTTGTCAAGGTTTACTCTTTAATGTTTCCCTAAGACCAGAAAGATATTATAACAATTATATAGGTTTGTCAAAAATAAATTGTATGAAATACAATTTATTTTGTCGGAAGCATAATGCATTTTTAGACTCAGTAAAATAAATAAAATACAAAAAATAAGTTTATATATGTTTTTTATGGCTTTATATGAGGTATGTTTTATTAAAAAATATCAAAATAATAATGTGTCTGACATCCCAGTATTCATACAAATTTTTTTATAAAATAAAATTTATATATGAGAGCATAAGAAAAATATATAAATTTTATTTGCGCAAAAAATAAAAAGCCCCCGATTTCTCGGGGGCTAAAAAAAGCTTTTTAGAACTTTACGTCCATCTGTATGTAGTATCTTTGATCCTTGTCAATCTGATCTGGGTTAAAGGTATAGTAATAGCCGCCAGTGGTGTTATAAGGCTGCTTGCCCTTCCAGTAGTCATAGTTAAGTGTCAAGGATGCGTTCTTTGCGACTGGGAGTGTGTAGTATACGTTGTAGTAGTCCTTATATTCTGTGGTGCCCATTGTGTTAAGTATGAATGGGTTAAACCACTTGTTGTTGCCAAACCAGAAGTCGCCTGTAAGTGCGCCGACTGGTAGAGGAATGGTAGCTCCTACTCTGAATGCCCCGCCGTTTACGGTGCTTGTGGCGTTAAGATTTGGACCAGTTGAAGTAGCTGATGGCATATCGGTAGATGTGCCATTGTAGCCTGCCCACATATCTACGTTGTAGATATTCCAATTACCTATTACTGCCCACCAATCATACTTGCCATAGATGCCGTTTGGTCCTGTTAGAGCGCCATTTGTGGCAGGTGCACCAAAATATGTTAGTTTGTCTGCATAGCCGTAGTCTGCCTCTAAGCCAAAGGTGTTAAAGAGCTTTGTCTTGAGGTTCAATACAAATACATCTTTGTCCTTGTAACCATTTGCTTCTTGCGAAGAGGTAATAGAGCCTGCGTCAAAGAGCTTTACCCATGCAGCAGAAACTGAGGTGGATGGAAGCATATTGCTAAGATCGAATACCACCAAGCCGCCTTCTGTGCCTGTGTCCATAAACAGGTTGCTGTAATATGCCCCTGCATCCATAGTAGGCAGTCTGCCGAGGACGAATGTTACAGGATATGGGTTAAGAGTCCATGTGATGTAAGATCTCTCTACATATAAAGTGTTGTTGTCATCGTTATAACCAGTAGTAGACGCATACAATGGGCTGCTGTTCATGCTGCCATTGCTATTTACGCCAGCATTTTTCTCCATTGTAAGCCTTGCATTGAAGCTGATGTTGTCAGCAACTGGTGCTGCAACGTTTAATCTAATTCTGTAACGCATAAAGGTATCGTTCTTTGCATCTGCTGGTGCTGCTGTAAGGTTAGCGCCACCATTTGGATAAGAAAGATTGCCTACTATGCCGCCTGCTGTTGTGCCTTCATAATAGTTTGGCGACACAACATTGGCCACTCCACTACCTTGCAATGCATAAAAAGTTGTCTTTTCGCTGCCAAGTCTAAATCTTGCATCTCCTGTGAAA
>NZ_JBAGBW010000055.1 GCF_039822205.1 Thermodesulfobium sp. 4217-1 | reverse complement strand
ACTTAATCTCCCGCCCCATTTATAACTACCTATCTTAATAATTCCTTTTTTAAAGCATTTTTGTTATTTTTTTCTTGACTTTTCTCTAAAACATAGTTATAATAATAACTATTACAAGGAGGTGTTTTTATGTCTTACCGTGTTGAACAATTAAACAAAAAGACAGGGGTTGTTTATGTTTATGAAGCTACCTCATATTGGGATAAAGAAAAGAAACAGCCAAGAAACAAACAGGTATGTATAGGAAAGATTGATCCTGTAACAAATGAATTCATACCATCAAAGAGATTAAGCAACACTCAGGCTGCCGCATTAGATAAAACGGTCAGCGCAACAACAAAGATTGTTGGTCCATATATGGTATTAGACTTATTTACAAGAGAGCTTGGTTTAGATAAAGAACTAAAAGCAAGTTTTCCAAACACTTATAATGAAATACTCTCTATGGCCTACTATCTAACAATCAGTCAAGCTCCTTTATCTCATATTGCAAGCTTTGTTAAAGCTTTTGAGCATCCAAGCTCCAAAGAGCTTACAAGCCAGAGGATAAGCGATATTTTAACTCAAATAGGCCAGAGCGATAAACAGGCCTTCTTTAAAAGCTGGATTAATAAAACACTAAACAATGACTATCTGTGTTATGACATAACATCCGTTTCTTCATACAGCAAGTTAAATGAGTATGTGAAGTATGGCTATAACAGGGATAAAGAAAAGCTCCCTCAGATAAATTTAGCGGTCTTGTTTGCCCAAAAAAGCAAACTGCCTGTGTATTACAAGTATTTAAATGGAAGCATAAGCGATGTAGTCACTCTTCACCATTTGCTAAAGACATTTGATTATCTAGAGCTTCCAAAGATGCACCTTGTTATGGACAAAGGCTTCTACAGCCAAAATAACATAGAAGAGCTTTTAAAGAAAGACAAGTTTATTATTACAATCCCAAACCGCTTAACATGGGTAAGACAAATCATTGACCAGATTAAAGATCATATACAAAAACCGCAAAATTACTGCAAGGTAGAATACGAAGTATTGTATACCTATACAAAAATACACAGCCTTGGTTCAAACAACAATAGATGCTATGTCCACATATACTACAACGCAAAGAAAGCCGCAAACGCAATAGACAACTTTACTGAAGAACTCTTGGGCTATAAAGAAGAGCTAGAAACATCAAACCTAATAAAAGATCATGAAGAAGCCTACAATGCTTACTTTAGGCTAAAGCAAACCAAAAAAGGCATTAAAGTAGACTTTAACGATGAAGCAATAGAAAAACACATAAAAAACTATGCAGGCTTTTTTGTAATACTCACAAACGATATTAAAGACCCCCAGGAAGCCCTAAGAATATACCGCAATAAAGATGTGGTTGAGAAATGCTTTGATGACTTAAAAAACCAGCTTGATATGAAACGCCTTAGAATACACAACTCAACCACCATGGATGGAAGACTCTTTGTCCAGTTCATTGCGCTTATATACATAAGCGCTTTAAGAGAAAAAATGAGGCAAACAGGCCTTATAGACAAATACACTCCAAATGAGCTGTTGCTTGAGATGCAAACCTTAGTTGACATTAGATACTCTGGTAAATACGGGCACCTGCTAACAGAAATAACAAAGAAACAAAGAGAAATATTAGAGGCTCTAAAAATAAATGTAGAGGTATAGTTATAATTTGGAGGGAAATTAGG
>NZ_JBAGBW010000054.1 GCF_039822205.1 Thermodesulfobium sp. 4217-1 | reverse complement strand
ATCCTGCATTCCCGCTTTAATATAACGAGTCATTAAACAAACTCCCGCTAATATAATACTATATAGGATTTTTCTTGCTTTTTTCATCGTTACATAGTATAATATATGTAACGATGAATGTTGATAAACAAAAATTCTATTTAAATTATTATTAAGGAGATGAGCCATGGCAAAAGCTACCGTATATCAAACGAATAAAAAGACAGGTGTAACGTATGTATATGAGTCTGTATCTTTCTGGGATAAAGAAAAGAAACAGTCTAGATCCCATAGAAAGTTAATAGGTAAACTTATTGATAACCAGATTGTACCTACCAAAAAAAGAAAAGAAAATATAAAAGATATTGCCAAGTCTTCAAGATATTTTTATGGCGCAGTTTATCTTTTTGATAAAATTGCTCAAGATACTGGACTTCTTCAAGATTTAAAGGTATGTTTCGGCAAAGAATATAAACAGATTTTATCTACTGCCTACTACCTGATTCTCGAAGACAAAAACCCTTTAAGCAGGTTCGGCAAGTGGGCTATGTTACATAAACACCCGTACGGTAAGACAATAGCGTCCCAAAGAAGTTCAGAACTATTTGCTTCTATAGCAGAAGATGCAAAGAACAGATTCTTTCGTTTACAAGCAAAGCGCAGAGCACAAGAAGAATACTGGGCTTACGATACGACATCGATTTCGAGCTATTCAAAATGCTTAAAGCAGGTCAAATACGGTATGAATAAAGAGCATGACATTCTTGCGCAAATTAATCTTGCCGTATTGTTTGGAGAAGAATCAAACCTCCCGTTTTACTACCGCAAACTTGCAGGGAATATACCTGATGTTAAAACACTGAAGAAATTACTTCTTGATATGAACTTCTTAGGTTTTGATAAAGTAAAGTTGGTTATGGACAGAGGTTTCTACAGCATGGATAACATAAGCGGTCTATATAAAGAACACGTGAAGTTTTTGATTGCAGGAAAGCTTTCGCTTAAAATAGTTCAAAACGGTATAGCCAGTATTAAAGAAAATATAAAAAATTGGAAATACTATAGTCCTTTATATAATTTATATGCACGCTGTTTACCTATAACATGGGACTATACACAAGAACGTCCTTATAAAAAAAACGTGCTTAAAGAGAAAAAGCGCATGTACCTGCATATTTATTATTCCCCAGAAAGGGCAATAGAGAAAGAAAATGCTTTTAATATAAAGCTATCCAACTTACAAAGCGAGCTTATAAACAAAGAAATACAGACTGAACATCAGACTCTGTATGAGAAATACTTTGAAATATCAAATACTCCCGTAAGAGGTTTAAAAATATTACCGAATGAAGATGCAATTGCGGATGCGGTTAAGGATTTTGGATTCTTTGCACTAATATCTAACGATATAAAAGATCCTATAAGCGCACTACAGATATACCGCAATAAAGATTTAGTAGAAAAAGCATTCGGAAACCTTAAGGAAAGGCTTAATTTAAGGAGACTTTCCGTGTCGTCAGAGCAAAGCCTTGACGGTAAACTGTTTGTTGAATTTATTGCCTTGATAATTTTATCCTATATCAAAAAGAAAATGCAGGACAATAGCCTGTTTAAAGATTATACGATGCAGGAGATGCTTGATGAATTAGATATAATAGAATGCTTTGAGCTACCCGGTAAAAAAATACAGTTAGGCGAAATAACTAAAAAACAGATTCAGTTATATGAAAAATTAGGAGTAGATCCACCGACCTCGTTACAATAGTACGGGAATTTAGG
>NZ_JBAGBW010000053.1 GCF_039822205.1 Thermodesulfobium sp. 4217-1 | reverse complement strand
TAGTGCGCCCGGCATGAGTAATAGCTCGGCAGTGAAAGTCTGCTATGGGGCTGGCAGCGGCGACCATTAGCTAAACAGCAAGGGTGTCTACCGTGAGGTAGAATCTGAAGGAAGCTGTAGGCAAAGCCACGGCCTGAGGAACACGAACCGCATATAAGGCTGTACAGTTCGGATGAGTTTGCTAAACAAAACGAAATCCAACGCTGCCAAGGAACTGTTTAGTAAATGCGGCAGGTATACGGGGCAAAGGCTATTGTTCTTACCCGGGGAGGTCTGATGGAAACGTTAGGGAAACTAACAACCTGGGCCGAAAGACCCGGCTGAACCGTCAGAAGTCAGCAGAGGCCATAGTAGTCGGCACAGACGTCATGCCAACGAAGGGTCGAACACAAAGCGAGGGATAAAACTTGGCAAGTTCGAGAAACATACAAAGACAGCAGAAAACCCCGCAAGGGGCCTACCATGGGAAAGAAGCGGTGAAGCCGCAAGGGTCCCAGGGAGGGCCGAGTATGTATCCGGCACAACCCGAGAAGATATTCCCGAATGACCGTGATATCCACCTGATGGAAGAGGTAGTATCAAGAGAAAACATGACAAAAGCGCTGCGACGAGTAGAAGAAAACAAAGGAGCGCCAGGCGTAGACAGTATGCCGGTAGAATCCCTCCTGCCATATCTACAAAAGAACTGGCCTCAGATAAAAGAACAACTTCTTACAGGAACCTATCAACCTCAACCAGTGCGCAGGGTCGAAATCCCGAAACCCAGCGGGGGAGTGAGAATGTTAGGAATTCCCACCGTCACAGACCGCCTAATCCAGCAGGCTCTGTTGCAAGTGCTAACACCCATCTTTGACCCTGAATTCTCAGATGCAAGTTATGGATTCAGACCCAAACGAAGAGCCCATGACGCAGTAAGAAAAGCACGCCAATATGTTCAAGAGGGATACCAGTGGATAGTGGACATGGACCTTGAGAAATTCTTCGATAGAGTAAACCATGACATACTCATGGCCAGAGTAGCTCGCAAGATAAAAGACAAACGCATATTAAAGCTTATACGCAGCTATCTTGCGGCAGGAGTAATGATAAATGGAGTAGTCATGACTACCGATGAAGGAACACCTCAAGGCGGACCTTTAAGTCCACTTCTTGCAAACATAATCCTTGACGACTTAGACAAAGAACTAGAGAAAAGAGTACACAAATTTGTAAGATATGCAGACGACTGTAACATCTACATCAAAAGCAAAAGAGCGGGGCAACGGGTAATGGAAAACATAACAGCTTTCCTGAAGAATAAACTAAAACTCAAAGTAAATGAGCAAAAGAGCGCAGTGGACAGACCCTGGAAGAGAAAATTCCTCGGCTTCAGTATGTATATCGCCAAAGATGGAATAACCAAAATAAGAATAGCACCACAGAGCATAGACAAAGTCAAGAATAAAATCCGAGAGATAACCTCAAGAAGCAACGGACACGGAATAACACAGAAAATCAAAAGACTAAACACATACCTTGGCGGATGGATAGGATACTTCGCACTATCAGAAACACCCAGCAAACTTGAAGAACTCGATGGATGGATAAGAAGAAGACTACGCATGTGTCTGTGGAAACAATGGAAGAGAGTTAGGACAAGATATAGGGAATTGAGGAATCTGAAACTTCCTGAATGGGCAGTCCATAAACTTGCCAATGCCCGAAAGGGATACTGGCGTATGGCGTGGGTATTAAACACAGTACTCAACAACGCTTATTGGCAGGGTCAAGGACTCATGAGTTTAGCAATGAGATATCAGGGAATTCGTAGAGCTTGGTGAACCGCCGTATACCGAACGGTACGTATGGTGGTGTGAGAGGACGGGGGCTAATTACCCCCTCCTACTCGATT
>NZ_JBAGBW010000051.1 GCF_039822205.1 Thermodesulfobium sp. 4217-1 | reverse complement strand
CCCATCTTTGACAGTTGGACGGCATAAAAATCCTTGTAAACGTTGATAATTAGGGCTTTTTAGGACTTTGTATTTATGTAAAAAGTGCGTATTTTTTTTATCTTTTTAATTCTTTAATAATTTGTTTCATCATTTTTGTTGAACAAATTTGATAATCAGTTCGAAAACCAAAAGTATCATGTAGTGCATCAGTGAACTCTGTTCTTGTGTAGGTTGGAATATATCCCTCACCCTTAGCATCAAGGAAGTTCATATTCCTAAGTCCGCAGATAATCTCATGACAGGTGAATTTCTCTTTAAGCTGTTTCTCTAACAGTCTATAAATAATTAGAGATATAAAGCAAGTGGTGAAGTGTGCTTCAATCCTATCATCTTTACTTAAATAAACTGGTCTAGCCTTAAATTCACTTTTCATAATTCTAAAGCATTCTTCAATTTCCCATCTTCTTTTATTAATTTTGATAATTTCAGATATATCATCTTCTAAGTTAGTACAGACTCCATAAAAGCCATCAAAGGCTTCTTCTTTTTGAATTAAAGGAAAGTCAATGCCGTATGTTTCGTTTTCTGCAACTTCTCCATTAGCAGTACAACTTGTTTTAGTGATAAATCTCTTGTAATCGTTAGCATTGCATTTCTTGATCTTTGTAGAGTTGCTATTTATTGCTCTTAGAGCTCTTTCTATTTGAGAGTTTCGAATTATGCGCTGATAATCTCTGTATTTTATAGAATACGTTACAATTAGCCTTTGTTCAAAGTCATTTTCTTTAATCCAGCGCTCTTTGTAAAAGACTTGATTTCTTATCTTTTCTTTAGCTTTAGAGTCTGCTTTATCTATCATTTCATCAAGTTTAGAAATGTCATAGCTTTTTTTGCCATCAGGAAGTTTCCATCCATCTGTAGAAAGAGCCCACTTCCTAAGATGCTCTTTTAACTTCTTTATAGACTGTGTTGTAATAAAGGCACGCTCTTTTTTGCTGTTAAACTTTCTATTAGCTTCACTAGCAAGACCTGCATCTGTGCAAACGATAAATTTAGAGAGTTCAAAGTCAGAGATGATTTTGTTTTCTAAAGGCTTTAAGGTCAATTGTTCATTCATATTGCCTCTGTTAATGCTAAAGGCTAAAGGAATTCCATCACCATCCATAAACAGACCCATTTGCACAATTGGATTTGGTCTATGTTCTTTAGATGGACCATACTGCTTCTTACCTTCTTCTTGCTCTATCTCAAAGAAGTAGTTGGTACAGTCATAGTAAAGGATACCTGTTTTTCTCTTAGAAACTTTCAAACTGTTTTTGTATAACGAGGACTGGATAAAATCTGTTTCCTTAGCAATTACTTCAAGAGCTCTATATATCTGGTGTAAATCAAAATTTGGTTGTTCAATAAACCTCTTAGAAAGCTCATAGGTTGCAAGCTTAGAAGAAGGAAAAATAATTCTACTATATACAAGCCTTGATAATATAGAATCTAGGTCAAAGTCAAATTTATACTTATTGGTAATCTCATTACAAATTTTATGTAGTCCTAATTTATAGTATATTTCTTGTAGGAATAGATATCCACCGTTAAAGGAACGCTGTTCATCTTTCAAAATAATCTTAGACTGTTCAAAAGGAATAAGTATCTTCCTTGTTTGTTCTTTTTCCTTTTCATTTAATTTTCTAATATATTCTTTAGCCCACTTATATGGATCTTCACCTTTAAGCTTTTCTCTGAGTTCAACTTCTGTTCCAAGCTTTTCAACAATCTTAGAAGAATTTGATTTTGTTTTACTGTTGTAAACAGATTTTATTACATATAACGAAGCTGAATTTTTAGATTTGGTCACATTAAGTCTCATTTTAATATCGCCTCCTTACGCTATATTATAACATAAAATACGATAAAATGCGAGATATTAAAACAATAAATTTGACAAAAAAATGACTATATATTAAGCTATTTTAGGATTTTGGACCTGCTCAACTGTCAAACTACCG
>NZ_JBAGBW010000050.1 GCF_039822205.1 Thermodesulfobium sp. 4217-1 | reverse complement strand
GATCTCTTTTAGACATTTAGGATTTCTTTTAAAATTTTTTCTTTTAATCTATCTTTTATGGCAGTTTTAGAAACCAAATCTATTTTTGAATTAAAAAGATTTTCAAGATATAGTTTTAAAGCCATATAATTTTTAAACGTCTTATATTGATCTTCAAATTCAACCAATATATCTATATCGCTTTTTTGAGCTTGCTCATCTCTTGAATAAGAACCAAATAATGCCATATCTTTAATATGAAAAGTGATTTTAATATAGCCTTTATTTGATTTTAAAGTATCAATAATGAAATTTCTGTCCATTTATTACCTACTTTCTTAATATTTCCCCGAATTTCTTAAGAAAATCTCTTATATCTTGCAGGTGGCTATGCATTATTCTATATAGTTCGTCATTATCAACTTCCCAATAGATATGAACCAACCTATTTCTAAAGCGCGCCATTTGAACCAATTTATTGGCGTAATCCTCGTCAATCATTCCCACTTGAGCCAGGACCCTGAAGGTATCAGCATAATCTTCAGGTGTTCTATAGCTATTTTTTGCAATAACATGGTTACAAAGATCTATTATACCTTCAATCGCTACTATAAAACTGTATTTAGCACTACTAATTTTGTGCGGGTCTGAAATAAAATCATCTTTAGTAAGCTTCCTTAGATCCTCAAGTAGCCCAAGAGAGAGCAAGATCTCTGAGATTATCTTATTTACTTTGTCCCGATCAAATTTCAATGCCAATATTTTCCTTCATATACGCTTTTCTATATGGCAAAAAATCACAGTAATTAGTGATAGTTGTTTCTTGAAAATCACATCTTTTATCATCATCTTTTGCCAAAAGGATAACGCCATTTTTTATTACATTGTATTTGAAAGAAAGCGGCGCACTATTTAAAACCCTTACGTCAAATATATATTTACCAATAGATAGAGCTAACTCTGCTTCTAATTGAAGCTCATACTCTAAGATAGAATCTGGCACCTTTTCCAGATAAACTGCTATGTCTATATCGTGAAAGTAATCTTCTTTAACAAAAGAACCATGAAGATAGGCAAAAGAAATATCTTCACGCTTTAAAAGCAGGTTTCTTATAGACTCCTCAATAGCAACTTTGCCAACTTTATCTACTCTGTTAAGTTTTTCCACTCTTTTCTCCTAAAGATAGCTGCCTATTAATTAATAGCCCATTTTATCAAAATTAAGATGAAAAATTAAGCATTTCAAGAACATGGGTTGATACATGTTACCCCCATTGATTAGTTTATAATCTTATTTTACATTTCATCTTCATTTTCCTTAAAAATGGCTTCTAATTTACTGCTTATCTCTTCTGGAGACGGCAGTAAATTTTTATATTCATTTGGAAGTGATTTTGTAAGTCTATATGCAGCCACACCTATAGGTTGATTGTTATCTTTTAATGCATACTCTACTATAGTTCTGTTTTTCTCTTTACATATAATAATACCTATAGACAAATTCTCATCATGAAATTTTACTTTATCATTAAGGATCGAAAGATAAAAGCTCATCTTCCCAGCATACTCTGGTTTAAACTTTCCAATCTTTAACTCTACTGCCACAATACATCTTAATCTTCTGTTGTAAAGTAATAAGTCGATAAAGTACTCTTCTCCTCCAACCTCAAGCCTATATTGATTTCCTATAAAAGCAAAATCTCCACCCATTTGGATTAAAAAAATTCTTATCTTATTGATTAATGCTATTTCTAATTCATGTTCGGTATGCTTTGCACCAATTTCAAGAAAATCAAAAATATACTCATCTTTTACTGCAAGTTTTGCCTGATTTTTGTATTTTTCTGGCAATGCATTATCAAAATTAGTTTGATTTAAAAGAAATTTTTCATAAGTTTTGTTATCTATATGGTTGTCAAGGACTCTATAACTCCATCCATATTTTATTGTTATCTTCATATAAAATTCTTTTTCTAAGGGATCCTTACATTTTCGAAAAATAAGTAAGTTGTGAGACCATCCAATTTCTCTAGACAGTGTCTGGAGTTTTTCATTGTCTTTATATTCTAAATAAAACTGCCGCATATTCCATAAATTTTGCTGACTAAACCCATTCATTCCTACAAATTCTTTTTGTAATTCTTCGGATAACTTTTTCACTACGGATTTACCCCATCCGTATTGTTTCTGCTTTTCTACGATACTTTTTCCTATATCCCAATATAACTTTATAAGCTCTTTGTTTACCGCTTTCAGTGCTTCGTATTGAGAAGATAAAATCCTACTTTTTATTTCCTTAAC
Source organism: Thermodesulfobium sp. 4217-1 (assembly GCF_039822205.1). Lineage (NCBI taxonomy): Bacteria > Pseudomonadati > Thermodesulfobiota > Thermodesulfobiia > Thermodesulfobiales > Thermodesulfobiaceae > Thermodesulfobium > Thermodesulfobium fumaratoxidans. Next base: position 107 of record NZ_JBAGBW010000050.1, on the reverse strand, counting down.
CCATCTTCGTCACTTTAGTGCAGAATAAGCTGTCATTGTAGGATCTTGGATCCTTTCACAGCCACTATGGATTTTCCCTTAGGTTTAAAGCTTGGATATTATTTGGA
>NZ_JBAGBW010000049.1 GCF_039822205.1 Thermodesulfobium sp. 4217-1 | reverse complement strand
TCTTATTTCTTCAGCAATATTAACAAATTTCCATATTTTTTCTTATTCTAAGTTTATTTTAAAATTAAATTTTTATAATGATTTGTACAACTATTTGATGTATTATTTTATAAATTTCCATTGAAAGCTTAAATTTAGGAGGTTTTATGAATCAGATGCTCTCCTTTTTTAAAAAACCAAAGGTTTTGCCTATATTAGTATTTTTTTTGATATTGGCTGTTTCTCAGGCAAGATGGGATTATGTGGGCTCCAACTTCTATCACGATGAATTTGTAAGATACAAAATTGACAGATTTACAGATTTTAAATATGTTGAGATTTTTAGTGACACTGGAAGTGGAGATAGGCCTGCATATAGTGAGATGATCCAATATCCACTTTATAAAATGGCTGAAAATGCTGGAAATATTGAAGAGGTTGCTATTAGAGGTTTATTTGCGTTGGATTTTGTGTGGCTATGTTTTGTATGGATTCTATTGCCATTTATTTATTTTATTAAAAATAAGATATTTAAAAAGGATTCAGAACAGGACACAATCTCCCCAGTTTGAAATTTATCTCAAACTAAGGGAGATTGTGGAATTTTAAATTCTGTTAATCAGTACAAAAATAGTTCATATCGAGCTTGTCTAATTCCAATCTCTTTATTGTTTCTGGCAGTATTTTGCCGTTTTCATCAAGTCCTCTTATTTTGTAATAGCTATTGAGATATTTTTCAAAATCATATACAGCCTTGCCTTTGCGAGGGCCAGTTTCAGCAGCTTTGAAAAATCTTTCAGGTAGGGTGTCATCGCTCTTATCGAAACCGTAATCGTTGTTTATCATTCTTTGTAACATAAATATTCTCTCTGAAGTTTTCATTAACTCTTCAATATTCGTATTCCATCCAGTGACAAGATTTACTCCCTTTACAATATCATCCGCTGTTAAATTTCCAAAAAGATGGAAGAAGCAAAGAGTAAGAGAATTTAACAAACACGAAAGGTCTTGCGATCTGATAGCGAGCAAATCCTTGTTTTCCATGCTATCTATTGATGTTTTTATATCGCCTCCGAATTGATTCAGAACTCCAGCTCTCTCTCCCACATGAGAGGCTCCTCTTTGGTGACATGCACCTCTATTGCCAGTAGCATAGTTTATAGAAAGAGAATAAAAGGCTCTTGGATCGTGTGCTGGCACATCAAGGTTTTTAACTGAAACGTTAAATGATTCTGGCATATTGAAAGCGCTTAATAGTTTTTTTGAACCCTCAGAGATAAGGCTTCCGATTCCCTTTTTTTGATATGTGAGTTCTATTAAGTTTATTAAGGTATCTGCATCTCCCCATTTTGGCACGAACCCAATATCGCTTTGCTTGATGTATCCAGCTTCATAGCCCTCTATAACAGTAGCAACCAAACTGCCCATTGTTATCGTATCCATGCCATATCTATTTGATAGATCGTTTGCTTTGCATACTGTATCAAGGTCTTTTATGTCCAGGCTTGTGCCAAACAGCGCAAGGGTTTCGTATTCTGGCCCTATACCCTTATATCCAGTTGGCGATTCTACATACCTATGACAACCAATCACGCACCCAAAACAATATCTGCTCTTAGCATTAAGATACTCGGTATATTTTGGAGAGGCTAAGGCTTTTGCACCCTCTTCCCATTCATCTCCAAGCCAATGGTGTATAGGCACATCCCCCAATCTTTCTATTGATGCCATCACAGCTGGTGTACCTTCACCGTTAAAGACGTTAGCTCTCTTTAGCTTTTCAAATAACCCTCTTCTAAATTCAGAAAGTTTTTCATTATCGTATACCTTGCACATTTCACCTTGAGCAGCGACTATAGCCTTTAGATTTTTTGACCCCATTACAGTGCCAGCTCCGCCTCTTCCACCAAAACCGTGTGCATTGCTCACAACACAGGCAAACTTTACAAGATTTTCTCCTGCTTGACCTATTGTAATAGTCGAGATGACTTTGCCTTTGTGTCTCTCAACAATCATTTCATGAGATTGATATGCATCTGTTCCCCATAACGAATCAGCATCAATAACCTCTATGTTATCTTGAGATATATATAGATAGACAGGCTTATCTGATTTGTTTTGTATTACTATTGCATCGAATCCAGTTGATTTTAAATGAACAGAGAAGTTACTACCTGCGGATGTATCAGAAAAAGTGCCAGTAAGAGGTGATTTACACATTACAGAGATCTTTCCGCTTCCTGGCAGCATCCCTGTCTGCCATGGGCCTGATGCCACTACAAGGATATTTTCTTCTGAAAGGGGATCTGCTTGTTTTTTGACAAAATTATTTATAAAATAGGCACCAAATCCGCTTCCCCCAAGAAATTTCTTATAAAATTCTTCATTGAAATGTTTCACAGTAACTTTTCTTTCCTTAAGATCTACAAATGCAATTTTTCCACTATTCCCAAACATTATCTTTACCCCTTTCGTATGTTATAATCTTTATTATAATATTTTTATATAACTTAAAACAGTTTATGTTAAATTATTTTAGATTTATGATTATCAAAGTTCTAACGT
>NZ_JBAGBW010000048.1 GCF_039822205.1 Thermodesulfobium sp. 4217-1 | reverse complement strand
GATAAATATTAATGAATAATTTTTCAAAGCCTAATATAAGTTTAGATAACATAGATACAATTGATAAAAATACAGCTATTACTAAGCATATAGAAACAACTATTAACAAAGTTTTTAATAGAACATTCTCCCCAGAAGAAATTATTAACCTTTTTAAAACTTTAGAATTTGATAGAGAGTGGTCTTTTACGGACTTCAAACAATCCGATACTGGCAAATGGACTCATAATTATCATAGCTATCCAGCAAAATTTATTCCACAACTAGTTGAAAGATTATTTGATGAATATATTAAAGTAAAGAATGCTAACGTAAACGATCCTTTTTTTGGTTGTGGGACGACTATAGTTTCTGCTATTTCAAGAGGATTTAGAGCAAGTGGAACTGATATTAACAAAATTGCTTATCTTATTTCTAAAGTAAAATCTACTCCGATTGAGCCGACTTATCTTAATAAAAAAATTGAACAGCTTTTAGAAAAATTGAAAAAAGAAGCATTAGAACCATTGATTCCAAGCAGGCACATTGAAAGAATAAATTATTGGTTTACCGAAGAAATTAAAAACGAACTTGGAAAAATCCTAAGAGTTGTGTTCGAAGAAGATGATGAAACAATTAGAAATTTTTATCTCGTTGCCTTTAGCAGTATTCTAAAAAGCTGCTCAATTTGGTTACAAAGAAGCACAAAACCTACCAGAGATTTAAAAAAGAAGCCATCCAGACCTTATGACATTATAAAAAAGCAACTACTAAGGATGCAAAAAAGAAACATAATTTTTTATAATATAGTCCCAGAACACGTAAGAGAAAATATTAACGAATACTTAAATATAAAAATTGGCGATGCAAAAAATCAGCCCGTTCAAAAAGATTCTATAGATCTAATAGTCACATCAAGCCCTTATATAACAAGTTATGAATATGCAGATTTACACCAGCTATCAACAATATGGCTTGATTTAGCATACGATTTAAGAGAATACAAGAAAGAATTTATTGGCACTTCCTATAAAAGTTACGAAGACAAAAAAACCAGAAGTCAAATTGCCATTAATATTATTAACAAAATGTCTGAGAAGAGTAAAAAGGTGGCAAAAGAGATAGAGGCATTTTTTATTGATATGGAAGAAGTGTTTAACGAAAGTTTTAGCATTCTGAAAAGTGGCGGAAGATGTTGCTATGTTATAGGCAATACAAAATTGAGAGGAGTAGACATCCTAAATGCTGAAGTTTTTGCAGAAAGCCTGCAATACTCAGGATTTAAACTTGACAGAATAATCAAAAGAGAAATTCCTTTGAAGATTCTCCCTCAGAAACGAGATCAAAAAACAGGAAGGTTTTCCAATCAAAAAGATGCAAATATTGAGGCCTATCCTGCTGAGTATATTGTAATCGGATTAAAGGAGTAAGACAATGGAATATGAAGATTTGCAGAATTTGTACGAAGAGAAAAAGAAAGAACACAATGATGATGTATATAAATATGTATCCGAATTGCTAAAAGAAGCAAAACAAAAACACAAAAAAGACTGGGATAAAAGCCCTACTAAAAACGGTGACCATGAGCAAAGCTGGAGAGCTTTCAAAGGTAAAAATCTTGAAAAATTGGTTCAGTACATTATTAAAGACGAAGTTAAAGAATTGGGTTTGACAGTTATTAACGGGAATGCCCTTGAACGCTCAAAAAACTTAAGTCAAGAACTCAGCAAAGTAAAAAGAAATCTTGTTATAAATTATGGAGTCTATGGAATGCATTTGCCTGATGTAGATATTATTATCTACAAAAAAGAATCTTGTAAAGTTTTAGCTGTGCTCTCTTGTAAGGTTACTTTAAGAGAAAGAATTGCTCAAACGGGGTATTGGAAATTGAAGCTTCTTGAAGATGAAAACACCAGACATATCAAGGTATATTTTATAACTCCAGACGAAGACAGCACCCTAACGAAAAAGTCTCCTATGAAAAAGGGTAGGGCAATAGTTGAAGCTGATTTAGACGGAAGTTATGTACTAACTGAAGAGAAAGTCGAAGAAAGCAACAAAGTAAAACTTTTTGATAAATTTATTGAAGATTTGAAAAACTTGCTAAAATAATTTTATGTCTTATATCTCTAAGAAATCATCCAGATGATAATTTACTTCTCAAATAAATTGAAATGAAAAAAAATATTAAAATTGAAAGCACGACTCTTTGGGATTTTCCGCGACAAAACTACGGCGATAAACCCCATGGCGATAACAAGTATAATGGCGTTACACCAGCGTTAATAATATGGAATCTTTTACAAAGATACACAAATGAAGGCGACCTGGTTATAGATCCAATGTGCGGAAGCGGCACAACTATTGACGTATGCAAAGAAGAAAATAGAAAAGTAATAGGTTTCGACATAGTGCCATATAGAAACGATATTATACAATCAGATGCAAGAAATTTGCCACTGGAAAACGAGATAGCAGATTTTATTTTTATTGATTCTCCCTATTCAGATAATATAAAGTATAATAACCACCCCGATAATATTGGCAACATATCCTGTGAAAATGAAATATTTTTTGAAGAATTAAATAAGGTAGCTAAAGAAATATATCGCATTTTAAAGCCATACAAATATATGGCATGGCTTATTGGTGACCAGGCAAAAAAGAAGAAATTTATCCCAACAGGCTTCAAGCTTTATTCTATTCTGGAAAGCTATTTCAAGCCTGTCGACATAATTTGCATTACTAGACATAACCAAACATCAAACACACAAATATGGCATGAAAGAGCAAGAAGATATAACTTTTACTTAAGGAGATTTAAATATCTTATCATAGTGCAAAAAGAAGAGAAATAAACAACTATTTATAAATTTTACACACTTGATTAACTATATAAGTTAGAGAGTTTTATCAGCTTGCGAATCCTGATGAAATGAACCTTGCAGGGCTGATTAGGTATGCGAAGGTAAATAAGTTTGATGTAGAATGATAAAATCCTGGACTAACCTGAGTTTAGAACATATCTCTTATTTCATCTATGCTTTGAACCTTGATGGTCGCTTTAAGTATTTTTCTTAGCTTATCCCTATCTTTTGTTTTTTTCACCATTAGTTTTATATCTCTTGGGACTTTATCAAATTTGGCTTCAATGGCATCTAAAAGTAAATCCTGGGCTTCAAATATCATACCCTCTATCTTACCTTTCTCTATACCTTTCTCCATACCTTTCTCCATACCTTCTAATAGTCCCTCTTCCTTAC
>NZ_JBAGBW010000047.1 GCF_039822205.1 Thermodesulfobium sp. 4217-1 | reverse complement strand
AAAAAAATCTCCCGGCAACGTCCTATTTTCCCAAATAGTATCGTCGGCGCTAAAGGCTTTCACTTCCGTGTTCGGAATGGGAACGGGTGGGGCACCTTTGCTATGGTCACCGGGAGAAGAAGATTTCTCCTCTCTTCTTCTAGAGGAATAGTTACCGTCAAGTCCTCGACTTATTAGTACCAGTCAGCTGAACATGTTGCCATGCTTACACCTCTGGCCTATCAACCTGGTAGTCTCCCAGGAGTCTTACTCCATTACTGGATGAGAAACCTAATCTTGGAGAGGGCTTCGCACTTATATGCTTTCAGCGCTTATCCACACGGAGCACAGCTACTCGACCTTGCAGTTGGCACCACAGCCGATGCACTGGAGGCTCCGCCATCCCGGTCCTCTCGTACTAGGGATAGACCTCCTCAAGTTTCTTGCGCTTGCAAAAGATAGGGACCAAACTGTCTCACGACGTTCTGAACCCAGCTCACGTACCGCTTTAATAGGCGAACAGCCTAACCCTTGGGACCTACTTCAGCCCCAGGATGCGATGAGCCGACATCGAGGTGCCAAACCTCCCCGTCGATGTGGACTCTTGGGGGAGATAAGCCTGTTATCCCCAGAGTAACTTTTATCCGTTAAGCGACGGCCATTCCATACTGAACCGTCGGATCACTAAGCCCGACTTTCGTCCCTGCTCGAGATGTCTCTCTCACAGTCAAGCCACCTTATACCTTTACACTCGACGCGTGGTTTCCAATCACGCTGAGGTGACCTTTGGACGCCTCCGTTACCTTTTTGGAGGCGACCGCCCCAGTCAAACTGCCCATCAAACACTGTCCTTGCTCCGGATAACGGATGCAAGTTAGCGTCCCAATAATTCAAGGGTGGTATCCCAAGGTTGGCTCCAGAAGAGCTGGCGCCCTTCCTTCAAAGCCTCCCACCTATCCTGTACATGAATTATCAAAACGCAATGTCAGACTACAGTAAAGCTTCATGGGGTCTTTCCGTCCCTTTGCAAGTAATCCGTGTCTTCACGGATATCCCAAATTCACCAGGTCCCTCGTTGAGACAGCGCTCGGATCGTTACACCTTTCGTGCGGGTCGGAACTTACCCGACAAGGAATTTCGCTACCTTAGGACCGTTATAGTTACGGCCGCCGTTCACCGGGGCTTAAGTTCAGAGCTTCGCCTTACGACTAACCCTTCCCCTTGACCTTCCGGCACTGGGCAGGTGTCAGCCCCTATACTTCGCCTTGCGGCTTAGCAGAGACCTATGTTTTTGGTAAACAGTCGCCCGAGCCTCTTTACTGCGACCCTTTCACGCTTCATGAGTAAATCATTACACGCTACAAGGGTACCCCTTATTCCAAAGTTACGGGGCTATTTTGCCGAGTTCCTTAACGAGGGTGCTCCTGCACGCCTTAGGATATTCTCCTCGACCACCTGTGTCGGTTTGCGGTACGGACACCTTAAGATCTCCTTAGAGGTTTTTCTTGGCCACTTGTCCAATCAGTTCGGGGAACGTGTCCCCTCCACATCACTTCTCGGTCTTAATAAGGGACGGATTTGCCTATCCCTTGACCTACGAGCTTGTACCAGCACAACCGTCCGCTGGCTAACCTTTCTTGCAGCGTCACCCCATCGTACAAACGTTCTTAAGATGGTTCCGGAATATTAACCGGATGTCCATCGCTTACGCCTTTCGGCCTCAGCTTAGGACCGACTAACCCTGGGCGGACGAGCCTTCCCCAGGAAACCTTGGTCTTGCGGCGGGAGAGATTTCCACTCTCCTTATCGTTACTTATGCCGGCATTCTCACTTCTTAAAAGTCCAGAGGCTCTCACGAGTCCTCCTTCAGCCCTTTAAGAACGCTCCCCTACCAAACAATACTTATGTATTGAGTCCATAGCTTCGGCAGCAGACTTGAGCCCCGTTAAGTTTTAGGCGCAAATCGACTCGACCAGTGAGCTGTTACGCACTCTTTTAATGGTGGCTGCTTCTAAGCCAACATCCTGGCTGTTTTAGCCGATTCACTTCCTTTCCCACTTAGTCTGCATTTAGGGGCCTTAGCTGATGGTCTGGGCTGTTTCCCTCTCGACGATGGAGCTTGTCCACCACCGTCCCACTCCCAAGTAATACTTTCCGGTATTCGGAGTTTGTAAGAGTTCGGTAGTCTGGTAGGACCCCTAGCTCGAACAGTGCTCTACCCCCGGGAAGATTATTCTTGAGGCTAGCCTTAAAGCAATTTCGGGGAGAACGAGCTATCACCGAGTTCGATTGGCATTTCACCTCTATCCACAGCTCATCCAATATCTTTTCAACGATAAATGGTTCGGTCCTCCGCGTGAGGTTAGTCACGCTTCAACCTGGCCATGGATAGGTCACCCGGTTTCGCGTCTACGTCCAATGACTAATCGCCCTATTCAGACTCGCTTTCGCTACGGCTCCGAGGGATCTCCTCTTAACCTTGCCACAGAACGTAACTCGCCGGCCCATTCTTCAACAGGTACGCCACCACTCCGATTGACCGAAGCCAATCTTAGAGCTATGACTGCTTGTGAGCACACGGTTTCAGGTTCTATTTCACTCCCCTTCCGGGGTTCTTTTCGCCTTTCCCTCACGGTACTATACGCTATCGGTCGTCGAAGAGTATTTAGCCTTGGATGATGGTCCACCCAGCTTCCCACGAGGTTTCACGTGCCTCATGGTACTCGGGAAATCCTTCAGGAGAATATGTAATTTCGATTACAGGGCTTTCACCTTCTCTGGCCTACCTTTCCAGGTAAGTTCATCTACTACATATCTTTGTAACTCCTTGCTGAATCTGCTGTTTCAACAGAAGGCTCCCACAACACCATATTCACAACGCCAGCAGGCTTGACATGAATATGGTTTAGGCTGTTCCCGTTTCGCTCGCCGCTACTAAGGGAATCTCGGTTGATGTATTTTCCTCCAGGTACTGAGATGTTTCACTTCCCTGGGTTGTCCTCATGAACCTATGTATTCAGTTCATGATAATAGAGTTTGTCACTCTATTGGGTTTCCCCATTCGGAGATCTTCGGATCAAAGCCTGTTTGCGGCTACCCGAAGCTTATCGCAGCTTACCACGTCCTTCATCGGCTTTCGACGCCAAGGCATCCACCGTGTGCCCGTAAAAACTTGACGGTAACTCTCCTCTAAAAGAAGAGAAGAGAAAACAATATTTAATTTTCAAAGTTCTGGTGGAGATGAGCGGATTCGAACCGCTGGCCTCC
>NZ_JBAGBW010000046.1 GCF_039822205.1 Thermodesulfobium sp. 4217-1 | reverse complement strand
GGTAGAAAAGCTCTGCGACAGGGCGGTGTGGCTAAAAGACGGGGAGATAGAGAAGTACGACGATGCAAAGAGCGTTGTCAGGGCTTATGAGAGGTGGATGGACACAAGGTAGAAAGATAGTATAAAAATAGCTTTAGATGTTTTATTAATGCTATAAAAAAGCATTTAATCGTTAAAATGTGATAAAATTGAAAAGAGTTTTTAGCGTACATACACATTTAATAAATTTTAAATTAAAATCTGGAGGGAATCTTGAAAAAAGCTATTATTACAGGTATTCGTGGACAGGACGGCGCATATCTAGCAAAGTTATTACTCGAGAAGGGGTATACTGTATATGGGGCTGACAGAAGAAGTGGTGGTTCTGATAATTGGAGATTGAAAGAACTTGGCATTGCAAGAAAAGTAAAAATCCTTTATATGGATTTACTTGAACATTCAAACATAAAAGAGGTAATCAGTAAGGTTATGCCAGATGAAGTTTATAACTTAGCTGCCCAGAGCTTTGTGGGTGCCTCTTTTAAACAACCCATGCTTACTGCTGATGTGGACGCTATGGGAGTTCTGAGATTGCTCGATGCTATTAAGAATATTAAGCCAGATACGAAATTTTATCAGGCGTCTACATCTGAGATGTTTGGTAAAGTAAGGGAAACCCCACAAAACGAATTAACTCCATTTCATCCCAGATCACCGTATGCGGTTTCTAAAGTATTTTCTCACTTTATGACGATAAACTACAGAGAATCGTATGATATGTTTGCATGTAGCGGTATACTCTTCAATCACGAGTCAGAGTTAAGAGGTGAGGAATTTGTGACTAGAAAGATTACGAAAACTCTTTCAGAAATAAAATATAATCTTGCTGATAAGGTCATACTTGGCAACCTTGATTCCAAAAGGGATTGGGGGTATGCGCCCGAATATGTATATGGCATGTATTTGATGCTTCAGAACGATAAACCTGATGATTATGTGCTCGCTACGAATGAAACTCACAGCATAAGGGAGTTTATCGAAAAGGCATGTGCCTTACTTGACTTTGATATAGTTTGGGAAGGTGAAGGAATAGACTCAAAGGGTATTGACAGAAAGACTGGCAAAACTATAGTGGAGGTGTCAAAAGAATTTTATAGGCCTGCAGAGGTAGATGTATTGGTGGGTGACTATTCCAAGGCAAGGAAGATACTTGGATGGGAACCAAAGACAAAATTTGACAGGCTTGTAGAGATAATGGTCGAGTCAGATTTAAAAAGGGTAGAAAAGTCATTAGGTTAAAATATGCCACCTAGACTATTTATTGATTGTAGTGAAACATACAAGATAAATCTTATTTCAGGCATTCAGAGAGTTGTAAGAAATATCATAGAAAGGCGCGAACTTATTACTAAGGAATTAGGCGTTGAAGTTATACCGGTGGTATTTGATAAAGATAGATATATACGGCTGGATGAATTTCTTAAAACGAAATCAAAGGTTAACCTGAAGGAAATCTCAAAAGGGATTATAAAATCTAAAATCAAGGATGAGAGGATATATTCGATTCTAAAGTCTATTTACCTGAAGGCAAAACTAATTCGTTCTTATTTTCTATACTTTCGCAAAAATATTATCCCAAAAGAAGAAGGGCTATTCAAAAGTTCTGATATCCTTCTTATGATAGATATATATTGGAATCCTGAATATGAATGCTTCTGCTATAAAAATATTATTTCAGAGTTAAAAAGAAACAAAGTAAAGATAATAAATCTTGTTTATGACGTACTTGCTCTTGAAAATCCTAACTATGTTATGAAATATTTTTTTAAACAACTTTATAATTCTTTTTATTATATGCTTTCATATACAGACTGCATTCTTACCATTTCGAAAAGTGAGAAAATTCATATAGAAAACTATTTGAGATCTATAAACGTAGAAAAAGAGGTTGATTACTTTTATTTGGGTTCAGATTTTGCAAGCAAAAAGATAGATGAAAATAAACTTAAAGAATTGGAAAAATTTACCCCTTATTTTTTGATGGTAGGCACAATCGAACCTAGAAAAGGTTATGATGTAGCATTTGATGCCTTTGAAAAGTTGTGGGAGAAAGGTTTTGACAAGAATCTGGTCATTGTAGGCAAGGTTGGCTGGATGGTGGACGAGTTAATCGCAAAGATGAAAAATTCTAAATTTTATGATAAAAAACTGTTTATACTAAACAGTGTTCCAGACGATTTTCTACAGGGGTTTTATATAAAGTCAAAAGCCGTGATCTGTGCGTCTAGAAGAGAAGGCTTTGGCCTGCCAGTAATAGAGGCTATGCACTACAAAAAACCTTTAATAACTACCGATATAGACATGTTTAGAGAGATTGGGGGAGACTATCCTGTATACTTTAAGTGTGGCGATTCAGACGACCTTATAAGAGCAATTTTTGACCTTGAGAATTATAGCTTTGATTATAAAGAGAAAAGTTTTAAGCCTCTTACATGGGACGAGAGCGTATTGATGATGTGCGACAAGTTAAAGGAGATTATCGCTGATGCAGGATAACTTTTATAGGGCATTTGAAGATAAGCATAGAGGTTCTAGAGAGCTCATTAAAGAAAGATTAAAAGTATATTTGCCTTTTATCGAACCTTTCAAACAAATATACCAATCAGATGACATAAAAGCTCTTGATCTTGGATGTGGCCGTGGAGAATGGCTTGAGTTATTAAGAGACAATGATTTGGAAGCGTTTGGGGTAGATTTAGATGAAAATATGCTTTCTGCCTGTCGAGAAAGAAATTTGAATGTAATACATACTGATGCTTTAGATTTTTTGAAACAAACCCCTGATAACAGTTTTATAGTAGTATCAGGTTTTCATATTGCAGAACATCTTCCTTTTGATGTTTTAAAACAACTTGTTAAGGAGTCTTTGCGTGTACTAAAACCTGCGGGACTATTAATATTGGAGACACCCAACCCAGAAAATATTAGTGTTGGCACAGTAAACTTTTGGATAGATCCAACCCACATAAGACCATTTTCTCCACAACTTTTGAGTTTTTTAGTTGAATATTATGGATTTTATAGAAATAAAATCCTAAGATTGCAAGAACCAAAAGAACTTTTAAATAATAAAAATATTTCAATATCAGATATATTTTTTAATGTTAGTCCAGATTATTCTATCGTAGCACAAAAAGAAGCTCAGAGAGAGAATCTAATTTTATTTGATGAAGTTTTTTCAAAAAATTATGGAATTAATTTGAGTTATTTAACAAATTTATATAATAAAAATCAAGAATCTAAACTTCTACAACTTTACAATTTAAATCTTAATTGGCAACAAACAATATCCAGCCTTACAGATGAACTAAA
>NZ_JBAGBW010000045.1 GCF_039822205.1 Thermodesulfobium sp. 4217-1 | reverse complement strand
CTTTACAGGAGACGCACAATTTAGGCTAAATACTGCAAACCAAGACTACTATGCACTTAGCCCTCTAAAAGCTAATACGTACACGGTAACGCAAGATGAGTATGACTATAACACCAGCACAAACGGAGGCATAATAGGCACAGTATCGCCAAGCATGACCAATGCAGGCAATCCAAGCCTTCAGAACTCAAAGAATGATACCTACATGAAGTATAGAATCAGGCTAAACATTGCAGCACCAGTAGCAGACAACATTAGCTTCAATGGCAGACTTGTAGTTGAAAAGAATGCTGGCCATAATACTGCAGGAGGATCCAATAATCCTATACTTGCAGCTACATCTGGCTATATGGATAACTCAAATACGCTCTTCGTTGACAGATCATATATTACATGGACTCTCAACCCATATCCTATAACGTTCGTACTCGGCAGACTGCCTACTATGGATGCAGGCCAATATTACAACAACATGTTCTTAGACGAAGGAACCGAAGGCGGCCAGGTAATATTTGATATGTCAAGCTTCTTGCCATCCACAACCGTTTCGGCAACGTGGGCAAAATTATTTGACGATGGCTCTATTACATCTACACAAGAAGCAAACGGCTACAAGGATAAGGATATGTATATCTTAAACCTAAAAACCAAGATATTTAACGCCTTTAACTTAGAAGCAGACTACGGTTATGTGGACAAGCTCGCTTATTATGGTGGGCTAAGTGCAGGCACAGGTTTGTCTGGTCTTAGTGGTATTACTAGCACAAATTCAGCTCTTACCACGGGAAACAACGGCCAATACGGAAAGTATGATTGGTGGTTAGTACTCGGAAGCTGGAACATCTATGGAATAGATATGTATGCAGGTTATGAAGGAACCTCTACCGACATGCCAGTTCTTGACGGCAGCGGAAATATCAACGGCATCAATAGTGTAAACGGTGGCGCATGGGGACTTGGAGGAGATATGCCCCTCCTCGTCGGAACACTTGGAACCGATTTGTGGCTCGGAAATAACAAGTGGTACAACCCATTCATAAACAATACTCTAAGCACAGGTTATAAGGATTATTTCGACGTATATTATCTTATACCAGTTGCAAAGAATGCACACTTATCTCTCGTCTATCTATATCAAAAGGGTCAAAAGCCATATAATACTGACGCTACAAACGGCTACTATTATACCTTTAACCCAGCTCAAGCAAACAACTACAACGAATTCGAATTTGAGCTAAACGTAAACTTCTAAAGAAACTATCAAAAAACCCCTCGGATAACCGAGGGGTTTTTTGCTTTTAAAACGCTTTATCTATACTACAAAAATATATTTTATTATATAATAAAAACAACTTATATATTAAGGGGGCATGTACTTATGAATAGTGTAGTGATCCACATCGACACCGATGATAGCGTCAGGCTTATGAAGGCTTTCTTTAGTGCAAAGAACCTGCTGGGAGCCTACAAAGATGATGGGATACAGATTGTATTCATTGCAAACGGTGATGGAGTGAAGCTATTTACAAAGGATAGGGAAAATTCTCTAAAAGATGAGATGCTTTCGCTGTACAATAAAGGCGTAAAATTTATGGTTTCACAAAACGCGTTAAGGGAAACCCACGTAGGATTAGACAACGTACTTGAATTCGTAAAGATCGTCCCTTCTGGAATCGTAGAGATGGTGAGCCTTTCGAAAGCGGGATATCAATATATAAAGGCCTGATGATAATAAAAGAGGCTAAACCAGGCATAATCGGTGCTCATTTGCGGTTTAATTTGTTATACTATTAATAAAATTATTTTTGGAGGCGCAATATGTGTTCGAATAACGAATCGTATATGACGGTAATGAAGATCGAAACCAAACATCTGATCAATAGAGTGCAGCTTCTTCGAGAAGAGATTGCGCGCTGGCAGATGATGGGCAATATGCTCGGTTTTGATGGTATGGAGAAGAGTCTGGATGAAGCTGGCGCACACCTAAAGTCAGCAACCTCTGCCATAGAAAGGGCACAAGAAAGCCTATATCAAGAAGACACCTTCACTGTGGAGAACATGCACTCTCATGAACACACCCACTCTGATGGAAGCGTGCACGTTCACCCTCACACTCACCCACACGACCATGAGCACACCGATGTATAAAAAAATTCTTGTTGCTATTGACGGTTCTGTTCACACACCAATGGTCCTTGACAGTGCTATATCCTTAGCAAAAGCCTTTGATAGCACCGTTGAGATCTGCCACGCAATTTGTATGCCGCCAATGCTTCCCGACCTGATGGGCGGAGAGGTTGCATTTATGCCACAGATGATAGAAGACCTTGAGAAAAACGGTCAAAAGGTGATTGACGACGCGAAAAAATATCTGGAAGAAAAGGGATTAAAAGACATAACTACTTTCATGGACATAGCAAATCCTGCAAATATGATCCTTGAAAGGGTGAAAAATGAAAATTTCGATCTGATAGTCTTGGGCAGCAGAGGACTTAATGAATTTGAAGGCTTTCTGATGGGGAGCGTATCAGACAAAATCAGCCATCATGCAAAGTGTTCGGTATTTATCGTTAGATAAATTACTGGGCATTGCTCTCTTTATCATATCGATTGTAGGATGCCTTTCTCACACGGGAAACAAAGTTGACGCCTTAGTCTTCTACGATAGAAATCAGGTGTGGTATTCTGATGTCGGCAAAATGGAGTCAGAATGGATTGTAAATGCTTTGCACGTGAAGAATATCAATGTCAAGAGAGATAGCTTAGACTCACCGTATGTGTCAAAGAATCCAAATCTTTTGTTTTACGAGGGCGCAAGGGCAAAGCAGTTCGTCCCCGAACCGATTGTCTGGAGAGCTAAGGCAGAGAAAGAGACTACTTGGTGGATTGGCTCCAACGAAGAATCCCTGCTTGAGGGTTATGGGAAAAATAAAGCAGGATTTCAATATTCAAAGAGCAAATCTGGCTTTGACAAAGTCTTATATGGAGGTTTTACCTTTGACACGCAGCCCTTTTACGTTACTCCTATAAACCCAGAAAACTCTCAAGTTCTGATTTCAGCAGAAAACGACAAAAACGATACACTGCCCATACTTGTAAGGTCAAGAAATCTATTTTTCATGGCCTCTCAACCATTTTTAGGCGCTGATAGGAAGAGATATATGGCGCTTTGCGACGTGATAGCAAGGTCTTTGGGAGTACCAGATCAGCCAAGGCCCTTAGGACTTATCAGATTGGAAGATGTACACCCTATGTATGACATAGCAAGGCTGAAGGCCGTAATAGGTCTCCTTGAGAAAAGAGGGGTTCGTTTCTCTATTGGCGTAATACCCATATTCGTAAACCCATCAGAAGGCATTAAAGTAAAGCTAACTGACGATCCGAAGCTTATGTCAGTCCTAAAAAACGCTCAGGCTCACGGAGCCCAAATAATTATACACGGCCTCACACACCAGTTCTCAGGGATATCGGCTGTTGGATATGAATTTTGGGACAGCAGAACTCAAGAGCCATTTCCAGATAGGATCACCCTTGAGCAGCTCGAGGACAGAGTTAAGGAGGCAGAGAACATAATAAAGGCAGCAGGACTAAAGATAGACGGTTGGGAGACCCCTCACTATATGGCCACCCCTCTGCTCTACAAGGCGCTTAAGATTGAGGGGATAAAAACGATTTACGAAAGAATGCTTCTAACAGATGAAGTTCAGTTTGGCAACCCCTTAATAGTTCACCAGATGCTCATATACCCATCAACTTACAACGATATGTATTGGATACCTGAGGATTTCGGATATGACGGATATAATTTTACTCAAAAAACAGTTTATAATGAGCTCAGGAAAAATAGAGCCTTCTCAAGAGGCGTCGCCTCTTTTTTCTTTCATCCGTATTTGGGCGCAGATAAATTAAACGCATTGTTAGACAGCACTGAAAAGGATAATGTTTTATTTGTTAGCATTAAGGAGCTTCTGCAAAAATATAAAATTAAAACAAATAGTCAGGAGGCAAATTGAACGAAAAAGAGTTTGACAAGTTAGAAACGCGAGTAAAGGAATTAGAAGACCTTGTGAGCAGGCTGATAAAGAAACTGGGGTTTGAAAAGGACCTATTTGAAAATTATCAGATCTCAAAGGATCACGGCAAGGTGCTTGAGGTTTTAGGATTTTCAGGATACACCATAGAAAAAGAAAGGTCAAAAGTTAGCAATTTTATAGTAGAAAACGAGCTTCTCGAACCGCTTCAAACTGTAGGCAGGAGGATATGGAAGATCTTTGGATCCAGCGTTCGCGGAATTGAGATTCTATACGACACAGAAGGCTTAACGATTTCGACTCAGCTATCAGTATTGGACAAAGAAAAAGAAGACAAGCTAAGCGCAATCTGGGTCGATCTTTCGGGAGAAAAGTCTAATTTGATAAAATTCGCCTACATATCAAAACCATAAATCGCAACTTTCACTATAAATTTGTTATAATAATATCAATTATCGCTCAGGAGGTGTAATTAATGGCTACTGAAACTTTACAGATTTACAAGTGTGAAACATGCGGCAATATAGTAATGGTTCTGCACTCTGGCGTTGGACAGCTCGTTTGCTGTGGAAATCCAATGAGGCTTATGGAAGAAAATACCGTTGACGCCGTTGTGGAGAAACACGTTCCTGTTATAGAGAGAAATGGAAAAGATGTGCTTGTAAAGGTAGGCTCAATGCCTCACCCAATGACCAGCACCCACTGGATCGAGTGGATAGAACTTCAAGTTGACGACTCATATGTTCTGATAAAAAGACTCAGTTTCAACGATCAGCCAGAAGCGCTATTCTCGCTGCCAACCGAACCAAAAAGCCTTATGGCAAGAGAGTATTGCAACCTTCACGGCCTTTGGAAAAGCGAAGAATAATACTGCTTGTTTTTT
>NZ_JBAGBW010000044.1 GCF_039822205.1 Thermodesulfobium sp. 4217-1 | reverse complement strand
ACAAAAATTACTTATTTGACATTTCTTATTTGTTGTGTTTAAATCAGCCTTATGAATGAAATACACCAAGTTCATGATAAGTTTTTCAAACACATAATATCAAACAAGGAAAATGCAAAAAGCTTTATTGAGTTTGCTCTGCCAAAAGAAATAAAACTTTTAATAAAAAATACAAACGATAGAGAAAAACTGATAAAAGACTTAGAGGAGCAGTAAAAAAATGGGATCTAAATTAGGTTATGTTTAGCATAAAAAGCCTAACAAACACTCAAGATAAGAAAAGGCTACTGAGTAATTTTTTTTCGCTTTATTCTTTGCAGGTTGCAAATTATATTTTCCCTTTGATCACCCTGCCGTATTTAGTAAGAGTGCTTGGTCCGTCAAAATACGGACTTGTAGCTTTTGCACAAGCTTTTGTAGGGTATTTTCAAGTATTTACTAATTATGGTTTTAATCTATCTGCTACAAGAGAAATTTCTATACACAGGGAAAATCAAGAAAAGGTTTCAGAAATTTTCAGCTCTGTAATTACAATACAAATGCTTTTTGCTGTTTTGTCTTTTATAGTAATGCTTGCAATAGTATTTGCTTTTAAAAAGTTTTCAAAATACTGGCTTCTTTATTTTTTTACATTTGGTTTGGTTATTGGTAATGTAGTTTTTCCAGTTTGGTTTTTTCAAGGCATAGAAAGAATGAAATATATAACAATTTTTAATGTGCTATCCCGCTTTGTTTTTACCGTGGCTATATTTGTATTTATAAGAAAAGAATCAGATTACCTGTATGTGCCACTAATAAATGCATTAGGCAGTATTTTAGCTGGTGTATTGGGTCTTTGGATAATTTTTAGAAATTTTGGTGTAAAATTTATATTACCTTCTTTTGAAAATATTAAATATCATCTAAAAGAGGGTTGGCATATATTTATATCTACGGTTGCAATTAGTTTATATACTATTAGCAATACCTTCATTTTAGGTTTATTTACGAACAATACAATTGTTGGGTATTATTCTGCTGCTGAAAAGATTATAAAAGCAGTACAAGGACTTTTGGGTCCTGTTTCACAAACTATTTATCCGTATGTTAGTAGATTAGCCAACCAATCAAAAGAAATAGCGATAATGTTTATAAAGAAAATAACCATTCTAATTGGTAGTGTTACATTTATTTTATCTTTAGGAATATTTATCTTTGCAAATTTAATTGTAAAAATTTTATTTGGTAATCAATACATAGAATCGGTTGTAATTTTAAGGATTTTGTCCTTTTTACCTTTTATAATAGCTCTAAGTAACATATTTGGAATACAAACAATGCTAACATTTGGTTACAAAAAAGCTTTTTCAAGAATTTTGATATTAGCGAGCGCAATAAATATTATTTTATCCATTATTTTGATTCCAATATATCAAGCTAATGGTACAGCATTTTCTGTATTGATTTCGGAAATTTTTGTTACAGCCACGATGTTTATTTATTTGCAGAAAAAAATAATTCTTATATTGGATGTGAAAAATGTTTAGTTTCATTACAGTAGGCGCTGGTTTATCAGGATCTGTTATAGTAGAAAGAATAGCCAGTATCTTAAATCAAAAAGTATTAATAATAGAAAAAAGAAACCATATTGGCGGAAACTGCTATGATTACAAAGATGAAAATAACATAATAGTCCACAAGTATGGACCACATCTTTTTCATACAGATTATAAGGAAGTATTTGACTATCTATCAAATTTTACAGATTGGGAGCTTTATCACCATAGAGTGTTAGCCTTTATAGATGGTAAGAAAGTGTCAATACCATTTAATCTAAATACCCTTTACGAAGTCTTTCCGGAGAACTTAGCTAAAACATTAGAGGTTAAACTAATAAACAAATATGATTACAACTCAAAAGTGCCTATTTTAGAGCTTTTAAAAGAAGAGGATAAGGATTTAAGATTTTTAGCAGATTTTGTTTACAACAAGATATTCAAAAACTACACAGCAAAGCAATGGGGATTAAAGCCAGAAGAAATAGATCCACAAGTAACGGCAAGAATACCAATTTACATAAGTAGAGATAATAGATACTTTACTGATAAATACCAAGCAGTGCCAAAAGAAGGATATTCTAAAATATTTGAAAGAATGCTAAATCACCCGAATATAAAAATTATGTTGAATACAGATTTTAAAGAAGTGTTGAGTATAGACTTTAAAAACAAAAAGATTTTCTTCATAGGACAAGAGTTTAAAGGGAAACTAATATTTACAGGTATGATAGATGAACTTTTTGATTTTAAATATGGATTCTTGCCTTATCGTAGTTTAGATCTAAAGTTTGAAACCGGGGATAAAGAGTATTATCAGGAAACTCCTGTAGTGAATTATCCGAACGATTACGATTTTACCCGGATTACTGAGTTTAAGCATATACATCCTGTGGAAACTAAAAAAACTACTATACTAAAAGAATATCCAAAGTCTTACCAGCCAAACAAGGACATTCCTTATTATCCTGTTTTTACTAAAGAAAACAGAGAACTTTATAACAAATACAAAGAAGAGGCAGAAAAATTTAAAAATTTAATACTTGTCGGTAGGCTTGCAGAATACAGATATTATGACATGGATGATGTTGTAAAAAGAGCTTTAGAAGTGTTTGAGGAGAGGGTTAGATGAAAGATACAGTTTGTGCGGTAGTTGTGACATATAACAGAAAAGATTTATTAATAGAATGTTTAGAATCTTTAAAAAAACAAACAAGACCTATACAAGGTATATACCTAATAGACAACGCTTCCACAGACAGTACCCCAGAGCTTTTATTAGAAAAAGGGTATATAAGCGAATTACCGCCAAAAAATTTAAATGAGCCATGGGAAAAAGAATCTGAGATCAAAAACTCAGTAGATGACAACCCAATAAGATTTCATTATGTTAGGATGCATGAAAATGCCGGTGGGGCAGGCGGTTTTTACGAAGGCGTTAAAAGAGGTTATGAGAAAGGATACGATTGGTTGTGGTTGATGGACGATGATACAATAGCTAGCGAAAAAGCTATTGAAAATCTTATAGAAAAAACCCATTTGTTAGAAGAAAGAAAGATTGGTTTTATGTGTAGCAAAGTCTTATGGATAGATAAAACACCTCATATTATGAATATACCAAACGTAAAACCATTAGTCAACTATCTTCCTTTTAACGCTTATGAAGAGAAAAATGTATTATTAATAGAATCGGCGTCTTTTGTTTCGTTGTTAATTAACAGAAGTATAATAAAAGAGGTGGGTCTTCCAATAAAAGAATTTTTCATATGGGCAGATGATGTAGAATATACATTAAGAATAACAAGAAATGGATTTTTAGGTTTATATGTTAAAGATAGTATCGTAGTGCATAAAACTAAGACAAATTATTCTGCAGATGGAGTATGTGACTGGAGATTTTACTATAACGTTAGAAATTGGTTATGGATTCATAAATTCTATAACAAACATAGATATCCTTTCTATCTATTTAAAACAATTATTTCAACATTCAAGTTACCTCGAGAGGTTAAATATATTAATATTAAAGCATGTATAGATAGCTTAGTTAAAAACCCAAAAATAGAGTATATAACGAGATAGGAGAAAATATGAGTGTTGAAATTTATAAGAATAGTAAAATATACATAGCTTGTCCAGCTAATTTTGCTACAGGTGGACCAGAATTATTGCATCAGTTAGGTTACCATCTTGTAAATGATTTAAATATAGAAGCTTTTATGTACTACTATAATTTCGATAGCAGTAAGTTCTCAAATCCAGTGCATCCAGCGTATAAGATTTATAAAGTTCCATACAAGCTTCAACAAGCTATCGAAGATGATAGCACAAATATTTTAATAGTACCTGAAATTTTAGATGGCCTTATGCAATTAGAAAAATATAAGAAAATCCGGAAAGGTGTATGGTTTTTAAGTGTAGACAATTATTATCTTAGCAGGCTGACAAAAAAAAGATTTTTTTTTTCAGAGAGTCATAAATAAGTTTATGAGGTTAATAAATAAACAACCGTTATTTGATATTACTTCAGAAAAACATTTGAATAAATTAGTTCAAAAATATGATTACAAGAAAGATGATTTACTAAAACTTACAGATTTTTATATGACAAACTCCTTTAGAGGTTTAGAATGGTTTAAGGAATTAAAACCTTTATATTATCTTTCTGAATATCTAAATCCTGATTTCTTAAATAAAGAGACTATCTTATCTAAAAAAGAAAATATAGTAGCATACAATCCTAAGAAAGGATTTGCTTTTACCAAGAAAATAATCTCTTCAGCAAGAGATATAAAATTTGTACCCCTAGTTAACATAACAAGAGAGCAAGTAATTGAGACTCTTCAAAAAGCAAAGGTTTATATAGACTTTGGTAATCATCCAGGTAAAGATCGTATTCCAAGAGAGGCTGCAATATTAGGTTGTTGTGTTATAACTGGTAAAAGAGGTTCAGCTGCATTTTTTGAAGATGTCCCTATTCCAGAGGAGTATAAGTTTGAAGATAAAGAAGAAAATATACCTAAGATAATTGAAAAAATAGAGGATTGCTTTAATAACTTTGAAAAACGATATCAAGATTTTGATTATTATAGACAAGTTATAAAGAATGAACCAATTAAGTTTTTAGAAGATTTAAAGAAAATATTTGTAAAGGTTACTAACAATGAATCCTAAAATACATTTAACCGTGTAATAAAAACATTGCCAGGTGTCAAACATAAGCTCCTAGACCCCTTAGATTGCGTGTGTGGGGTGCGTGTCCCTTTTAGTGCAAGAAAAAAGCCTAACGCTTTTCTTGCGATGTTTTTTGAAACAAAAAACATCGCAATGCTTTTTGCGGTCTTTTGAAAAAAGCCTGACAAAACCTCTCTAAAAAAATCATCAAAACCTTTCGGTTACCCCAAATTGACTCTAAAACCAAGGTAACCTCAATTTTTGCTGTCAAAACACTGAAAAGCAATTGAGCAACCCCCCCTAAAGAACGTAGAAAATAAATAATAAAAAACC
>NZ_JBAGBW010000043.1 GCF_039822205.1 Thermodesulfobium sp. 4217-1 | reverse complement strand
TATTTTTATATAACTTAAAACAGTTTATGTTAAATTATTTTAGATTTATGATTATCAAAGTTCTAACGTTCCTTGTATCTTTATATTAATAAATATTTTAATATTTTAAACTATTAAATAATTTTTTTGTATTGTATATAGTTTGTTAGAAAGTTTTTAACTATTTTCCAAATTATCTTAACTATATTTTAATCTTAAAAAAATAAAATGGGTTAAAATCATTAATTCTGGAGGCTACAATATGGACAATAGTTTGATTGATAACGAATTTCAAAAATTACAATCAGAGGCCAATGGTATTGGCGGGAAAATTCAAAATTTAGCTGATAAGCTTAAGACTTTGCAAGGTTCAGGCAATCAGGATGCAAGGGAAATGCTCTTAGATTTGAAGGATTTAGCGCTCAGCATTCAAAGCGAACAAAATCAGATGTTTGCATTTTTACAAACCCTGCATCAAAACGTCCCGCAAAATCAATATCAAAACTACAATCAACAGCCGCAACAGCAGCAGGGCAGAGGTTTTTTCGGCTCTCTTTTAGGAAGTGGATTTTTACAGGCTATTGAAATGGGAGCTGGCTTTGGCATTGGGGATGATCTAATCAACAGCATATTCTAAATAAAGCGATATAAGTTGAATTTTTCGGCTCTCAGTTAACAAATCTATTTACGCTTAACGAAATACAAAGTAAATTAGTTGAGAGGTAATTATGGATTTATTTAATGTTCATGCTCAGTCAAGCGTTTTAATGACATTAGTTTTGGCTTATTTGTTAGGCGTCGTTCATGGTATTACGCCAGACGAGCATACCTGGCCTATTACCTTTAGCTATTCAATTGGTAGTTATTCGGCTAAGAAGGGCTTTTTTATAGGGTTAGCCTTTTCTTTAGCGTTTAGCCTCCAAAGAGCTATAGCAAGCGAGCTTGCATATTTTTCTTTAATAAGTTTTATGTCGAAACCTTATGTTGATTATATAGTTTATGCCGTTATAGGAGTCGCAATGGTTCTTGGTGGTCTTTATATCTTCAATTTTAACGATGTCTTTCATATACATCTTGGCAAGATTGACAATATACATCACAAAGAAGCATTGTCTGGCAAATTTATCGACTTACGACATAAGAAAACTACCTATAAAATGGCTATAATTCATGGATTTATCGCGGGTTGGGGTTTTGGGGCTTTTGCGCTAATTCTTTACACGATTCTTGCTCCATCAATGCCAAATGCTTATGTTGCATGGTTGCCTGGGTTTGTTTTCGGCCTTGGCACTACTACTGTTCAGATTTTAGCTGGTGCACTCTTTGGGATTTTAGGGAAAAGATTAAACTTACCTGAAAGTGTAAGTCAACACATAGCAAGACTTACTGCGGCAAGGACGCTTATCTTGGGCGGAGTATTATTTTCTTTATCTGGCATTATAGGTTTAATTGATCCAAAACTCTTGTCATTTAACATTGTAACGCCTATTAAGGTTCACAATTTGCATAACTTAAATATAGGCTTTTTCTTGGTTATTGCCGTAGTTTTGGGTATTGGGATAACAACGTTTTTAGTAGAAACTATAAAATATAGAAAAATTTACAAAACAATTTAGTAATTACTGGATCCATTACAAAATAAAGTTTTTTTCACTATAATATTTCTATATATTATTATTAGAGGTAAATAATTTGAAAAAGACAGAAGAAGAATTTTGCAACGATCAATTTCTTCAAAATGCTCTAAATAGAGCTGAGAAAAGTTATTTTGAAAAAAGAAGAAAATTAGAAAAAGTTTTCGATTTTGAAAAGTTTAAAGATGAAATAAGAGATATTAAAGAAAAAAATATTAAAAATTTAGAAGAAAACATCGTTTTTCTTTTAAACAATCTTAGATCAAGAGGTTTTGAAGTTTTTTTTGCGAAAGACTCTGACGAAGCCCTTACATTTTTTTATAAGATACTTACAAAAAATGGCATCAAAAGGGTTGTAAAATCAAAGTCACTCACTACTGAAGAAATAAATTTGAACTCATTTCTTGAGAAGAACAATATTACGCCTGTAGAGACAGATCTTGGTGAATGGCTGGTTCAGTTAAATAATGAAAAAGCTACTCATATGACAGCTCCTGCAATTCATATGTCAAAAGAGAAAATCCTAAACTTTTTAAATGAGAAGTTCAATGCAAATCTTAAGCTGGACATAAAAGAGATGGTTGATTTTTGTAAAAATGAAATAAATAAAGAGTTTGATAACACAAACTGCGGCATTTTTGGGGCTAATGCAGTTACAAAGGATGGAACGTTCTTCATAGTGAGCAATGAGGGCAATATTCAGCACGTTTTAAATCATGATATAAATATATGCATTGTGGGCATAGATAAAATAGTAGAAAATGCAGATGAAGCCTTTAAAATTGTTTCATTTTTGCCAAAAAATGCTACTGGTCAGGTTGTTACATCCTGGATAGACGTTTTTACAAAGCCTCCAGGGGATGAATTTTTCGTAATACTTCTTGATAACAACCGTTCGAAAATTGCCAGAGAAGAGAAGTTTGACAAGATCTTAAACTGCATAAAATGTGGAGCATGTCAGATGGCATGTCCAGTATATACTACTGTGGGCGGTCAGCTGTTTAGAGGCGAGACCTACGCTGGTCCAATTGGCGTATTGCTTTCATATATGGAAGATTATAAATTGATGGATGAATTATCTTTTTTGTGTTCAGGCTGTATGGCGTGTGATAAAGTCTGTTCATCCAGGATTCCAATTCAATCACTAATATTAGAAATAAATTCAAAGTATGAAAGAAATAATATCATTAAAAAATTTGCGATTAAAAGTATGAAAAATTACAGATTATTAAGGACTCTTATATCCCTTGCTAGTCCGTACTTTAAAGATGGTATCAAGATGAGAAGATTTAAATTTTTAAGAGATGAGTTTGGGCTAAGTTTTAGAACTCTTCCAGCTATTAATAAAGAGTCATTTGACACAGTAAAAACTAAAGCTTCAAAAATTGGATTGTTTGCTGGTTGCTCTACCAATATATTTTATGATGATGTGGGTAAAGACTTAGTTCGTCTATCTAACTTTTTAAATATAGACATAGAAATTATAAATCAAAGCTCTTGTTGTGGGGCAGCAGCCTTTTACAACGGTTTAAAATCTGATGCAATCAATCAGGCACAAAAGACATTTAAAGATATTGAGAAATTTGACAAGATTTTATTTCTTGACCCTCACTGTGCTCATATGGTTCAAAGAGATTATGCTGAATTTTTCGGCATAGATTTTTCCGATAGGGTAGTGGATGCTGGATTTTATTTTGTCGAATTTTTGAAAAACAGAAAATATAAATTTACTCCTTTGAATAAGGTCTTAACCTATCATCATCCTTGCCACCTTTCAAGAGGTATGAATCAAGCTATGCAAATCGAGTACTTTATAAAGGAAAAAGAAAAGAGATTTTCTGAATTAAATGAGAAGGACAGATGCTGTGGCTTTGCAGGAACATACTCTATCATGCACAAACATATTTCTAACAAGCTCGTTCAGAGAAAGATAGATAATATTATTAAATCAAATTCAGAAGTTGTGATTACCTCTTGTCCAGGATGCATAATGCAAATATCTGGAGCACTGGACGTTATGAGCACTAAAAATATTAGCGTAATACACTTTGTATCATATCTTAAAAATATTTTGGGAGCCTAAATTGATAGAAAAATTTATAGAAATAGCAAATCTTAGTGGTGTAGAAGTAAAAGTTGTTAAGAATATCGACTTTTTAAATGAGTTTGGTCTAAATACTTCTTTAGATTATGATTCTAATAAAGACGTTGGATTTATAAAAGCTCTATCAGGTGCGACCGGAAGCGCAAGCGCAGTCATCAATATTCCAAAACGCGAAAAGCTAAAATCCATATTAACCTCAAAAACTCTTTATATTTCAGTTGAAAACTCTGCTTTGAGATCTACATTAAGCGAAGCCTATTTTTTAGCAAAACAAAAATGCCAGGATGAATATATGCTATTTATCTCTGGAGAGAGCAAAACTGCAGATATAGAGAAGACATTGGTCAGTGGTGTTCAGGGACCTGAAAAAATTGTATTTTTAATAATCGACAAGGGTTGAAGATATTTAAGTGATCAACAATTTAAATTTTTCAAAGTCTCAAATAGTAGTTCTACTGATACTTTGGTCAGCATTTCTATTTTCTTTTGTGGACAGGCTTGCATGGGCGCCAGTCATCCCTCTTGCAGCTAAAGCTCTCTCGCTAAATGCGAAAGAAGCGGGGAGTTATATGAGCGCCTTTTATTTTGGCTACATATTGACTCAACTTCCGGGCGGATATCTGGCTGATAGATTCGGTTATAGAAAGATTTTACTTTATTCGTTTTTTATAATGGGTTTTTTTACTATATTGATGGGCACAGTTGGAAATTTTTGGCAAGGTTTTTTTTACAGAATATTTGCGGGAATGGGCTCGGGTGCTATATTTTCTGCCTGTGTAAAGGGTGTATTTGATTGGTTTTCTGAAAAAAACAGGTATACTGCTATGGGATTTTTTATGACTGCATCCTCTGTTGGAGTTTTCCTGGTAAACATTTTTGTGCCCACAGTAGCAAAATTTCATGGCTGGAACGCTTCATTTTATGTTGCAGGAATGCTGCCAATTATTACGCTCTTATTTGCATATTTTTTTCTTCGTGAAAATAGCTCTTCAAATGAGACAAAATCAATTTTGAGCTTTGCTTATGACATAAAGATCTTGCTTAAAAATAAAGAATTTATGCTAACGGGTTTAGCTGGCTTTTTTGCAATGTGGGCTACATGGGGGACAGCTACTTGGGCTAACTCATATTTAAATAAAGGTTTGGGGCTTACTCTGATTCAGGCTGGTTTTTTTATGTCGGCCTTTGGAATAACTGCGCTAATATGTAAACCTATTGCTGGAATACTAACCGATATTACTGGCTGGAAGAAAAAGAATATTATATTTTTTATGTTAATTTTATTTTTTATTTTTTTGGTCATTTTTGGAATAAATAGAAGCATCTTTGCCCTGTATTTTCTTGCGCCTATATTGGGGATTCTTGCGTTTGTATACAGTCCTGTGATGAATACTTTTGTAGGAGAGCTAGTAGACAAAAGAAATATTGGCATTGCAATGGGTTTGATAAACGCAATATGGCAGCTTGGATCTCTAATATCTCCACTGGCTGTTGGATTCGTGCTTGATATAACACACAGTTATTTTTATGCATTTTTAACTCTGGGAATTGGTCCACTGTTAGGATCTATTATTATGTTGTCAGCATCTGATAGGTAGAAAGCTTTTGCTTTTATTATTTATCAGTATTTAATCTGCTCATAAACTTTTAGTTTTGCACCTTTCTCTAAAAAATATATGCTATTTAACTGTGATCGTATTTAGGCACATGGCTATTAATTTAAAACATATCCCTTATTTCATCTATACTTTGAACCTTGATAGTAGCTTTAAGTATGCTTCTTAACTTCTCTCTATCCTTTGTTTTTTTCACCAATATTTTTATATCTCTTGGAACTTTATCAAATTTGGCTTCAATGGCATCTAAAAGTAAATCCTGGGCGTCAATAATCATGCCCTCTATCTTACCTTTTTCCATACCTTTTTCCATACCCTTTTTC
>NZ_JBAGBW010000042.1 GCF_039822205.1 Thermodesulfobium sp. 4217-1 | reverse complement strand
GAAAATTTAAAAATGTTAGTCTTGAAGAAACCAAATAAATAGTGTATCGTTTTTGTATAAACGAATTGGAGGCAGTTTTATGCGTGCAAAAGTTAAAAAGTGGGGCAATAGTCTTGTTATAAGAATACCAAAACCACTTGCTTCTGAAATGCAGCTAAACAACAAGTCTCTAGTAGAAATAAGCAAAATAAAAAACGAAATAGTTATTAAGCCTATTTCTAAATCAGATTAGACACTTAATGAGCTACTATCTGGCATCACAGATAACAACATTCATCATGAAGTTGACACGGGCTTTGTTGTAGGGAATTAGATTTGATGAAATATGGAATATATTCCAGATAAAGGAGACATTATTTGGATCATGTTTAACCCACAAACTGGACATGAGCAGGCAGGTTATAGACCAGCTTTGGTTTTGTCTCCAAAAGCTTATAATGGTAAAGTTAGATTAGCAGTTCTTTGCCCGATAACAAATCAAAAAAAGGTTATCCATTTGAGGTATTAATTCCTGATGAAATTATTGAAGTAAAAGGTGCGATATTATTTTACCAAGTAAAAAGTCTTGATTGGAAAGCAAAAATCAAATTTATTTACAAGTTGCCATCCGAAGAATTCAATAAAGTTATAGAAAAGTTAATTGTTTTAGTTTGTGAGAAACTTTAATTTAGATTATGTAAATTATATGGTTGATTATTTTAACTAAAGGTTTTTTATTTTTTAAACAATGAGAGTTTAAATCCTTTTGTTAGATAAAATATAAATTTAACTTTATGATGTAGTTATAAAAAATAGTTTAAAGAGGTGGTCTTTATGCCAGATGCAATATCAGAGCAAGAAATCAATAAAAAGTTGTTGGATTTTATAAGAGAGCTTAAAAAAGATGGCAGACAGAGGTTGTTGAACGAGGAGGCTACCAAGCAAAGTGTTATTTTACCAATACTTAATGCCTTAAAATGGAATGTGTTTGACATAGAAAGCGTTTTCCCTGAATACTCTGTTAATGATAAAAGAGTTGATTACTCATTAAGATCTAACAAGAAAAATAAGGTTTTTATTGAAGTAAAAAAGATTAATGAAGATTTGGATCAGCACCAGGAGCAGCTTTTAAATTACTCTTTTCAAGAGGGAGTGGGGCTTTCAGTTTTAACAAATGGAATCAGTTGGTGGTTTTATTTGCCTTCAGGAGAGGGAAGTTGGGCTCAAAGAAAATTTTATACCATTGAAATATACGAACAAGAAGATAAAGTTGTAGTTGAAAAATTCGAAAAGCTTTTATCCAAAGATAATGTAGTTTCTGGCAAATCTTTGGAATATGCCAAGGAAATTTATTATAACAAAGAAAAACAAAATTTGATTAATACTACGCTTCCAAAAGCATGGAACAAAATAATAACTGATCCGGATGAACTTTTAATTGAGCTTTTAGCAGACGAAACAGAGAAATTGTGCGGATATAAGCCGGATAGTGAAACAGTAGAACAGTTTTTAACAAGAATTTCTCAAGAGGAAATAAAAACCGAAAATATATATGTGCCAACAAAAATAAAGTCTATGCATAAAAAAAGTGATAGTTCAGTTTCTAATCAATACAGTGGAAAAAAGCCTATTTCCTTTTCTTTTAAAGGCGTTAAATATTCATTGCGTTCATGGAAAGAGCTGATAGTAAAACTATGTGAAATTATCTTATCTAAGCACAAAGACCAATTTAACTATGTTCTTGATTTGCATGGCACAAAAAGACCATATTTTTCTAGCAAATTAGATGAACTTAGAAAACCAGAGAGAATAAGTGGAACAGATATTTACCTTGAGACAAACCTTAGCGCTAATAGTATAGTTAAGTTATCAAAAGATATAATAACGTTGTTTGGTTATAAAGATAGTGATTTAAAGATAGAAATTCAGTAAAACAATAAAAGAGCTTTTGTTAGATCATTGAAATCAATTTTTGTAAAAAAATTTTTCTTTATATCAAAATTTATTTAATCGTGCTACAGAAATGATATAATAATAAGCATTGTAAAACAATATGCTATGAAAATGGGGTGTTATTTGAAACAGATTTATCATGAAAAATTCGGATTTAAACTATATCATGCAGATTGGTTGGAAATTTTAAACACTTTGCCAAAAAACTCTAAAAATATGATTTTTGCTGATCCACCATATTTTTTGTCTAGCGGTAGCTTTACTTGTCAAAATGGAAAGATGGTAAGCGTAAAAAAAGGTGATTGGGATTTATCAAATTGCACGAAAGAAAACTTTGAATTTCATGTAGAATGGATAAAGACTTGTAGGCGTGTTTTGAAAACTAATGGAACTATTTGGATTAGTGGAACATACCATTCTATTTATCAATGCGGTTTCGCTTTAGAAATTAATAATTTTCATTTTCTAAATGTTTAAGCCTAATGCATCTCCAAATTTATCATGTCGTTTTTTACAGCTAGCCACGAGACTTTGCTTTGGGCCAGAAAAGACAAAAAAGCAAAGCACACTTTCAATTATGATTTAATGAAAAATGGCGATTGGAGCGAAGATCAGTTAAAAAAACCGGGTATGCAAATGAGATCTGTTTGGTTGATTAATACATTAAAACCAATCGAAAAAAATTTGGAAAGCATCCAACACAAAAGCCTTTTTGACTTGCTTAAAAGAATAATATTAGCAAGTACAAATGAGGGAGATGTAATTTTGGATCCTTTCACTACAGACAAAGCTTGTAGTATAAAACAATTAGATTTTTATAAAGAAGAACTAAATTGTAATACTGAAGATGAAGTTTTTAATTTTTTAATCCAAAATTTAAAGCCAAGCAATGTGTCTTGGTCTTAAATTAAAAATAACCCTATAAAATTTCTTATTTTTGTCAAATAAACTGGTTTAAAAGATTTAATAGTGAACAAAAATATTAAAAATTTAGTTGATTACATGGTTGAGGTTGAAGCAGGTTTGGATAGTAACGGCAGAAAAAATTGTGGTGGGAATATTATGGAAAACATTGTAGAAGCATTTTATGATGTTCCAGTTGATAAATCTTCAAGAAGATATGATTTTGTGATTGATAATGGCAGAGAGCTTTTTATTATAGAATCTAATTTTTATGGTGGAGGCGGTTCAAAATTAAAGTCAACAGCTGGTGAATATAGAAATTTATTTGATGTTTTAAATGATAAATATAAATTTATTTGGATTACAGACGGTTATGGTTGGAGAAATACAATTAAACCTCTTAGAGAAACATTCGATCATAACGACTATTTATTTAATTTAGCTATGTTAGAAAAAGGCATTCTTGAACATATCATATAAATAATCTGAATATCTTTGAATTAAAATCATTACACTACAATTAAAATGGCTTAATTTTTTTAAAAATCATCCTAAAATTTAGGCTCATATTTGAGCTGATTATATACTTAAACATATAAATCATCAAAAAATATTTTTTATCTAATCTAGAGCGAAATTTCAGCGTTTTTAAAATCAAATGGCTTTGCTAAGCAGTTCTGCAAGGTAAAAAATAAGCTTTATTCAGATTCTTCCAAGATATTTAGAATTTTTAAATATTCAATTCAGAATAGACAGGCCTATAAATATTTTTTTCATTTTAGTTTACATAAGGTTTCTTATCAGCAATTCAAGACGATCTTCTGAACGGAGTATTTTGATTGAGAAATTAATTGAGCTCCAAAGCGAATAGAAATCTTATCGCTTGAAAATGATGCAAAAAACGGAGAAAATCTCTCTGAATAGGATTTGACAGATTCTGTTGTAGCTAAAAATATTTTATCTGGAATTACAAAGTACCCAATATTGTTTGGACACATTGGTTCGTGAATAATTAATAAGATATCGTGGTAAACGCTGTCAAATCCGATGTTTTTAATATCAGGATTATAAGACCTATTATCTCTTGATGGAAGTGATTCTATGAATAGGTTGAAAAAATTTGTTCCCAATAATAAATATGATGGGTAGATATCGTTCATCTTTTCGAAGCTATTAGCTGCACTCATTATGTTAGATATTATTAAATTATAATTTATAAAAATTGTATCGTTTGAATAGGTATCAAAATTATTTATCTTTTGTGGAAATGCGCTATAGTAAACTTCATCCAATATACTTTTTATAAATATTTTTGAGAATTGTTTAACTTGTGTATAGCATCTTGATTGTTCTTTTTTTATCAAACTATTAAAAGCCATGTCGTCTAATGATTCATAATCTTCTTTTGATAATTTTGTGATATATATATCATCTAAGTAGAGTTTTTGTTTTCCGATAGTTGTAACCCCATCATAATATTTAATACCTCTTAATAAAAGATAAAATAAAGGGCTAGATTGTAAACATGTCTTAAAAGACCTTTTTACAAAATAATCATTAATTATGTTTAGCATTTCATCGTAAAAATTTTTATTCATACACTATTTTATCTTATATTTTAGGTTTTTGTAACTACCTCATATTGAAAATCTTATTCCCCCTCCCTCCCCCAAATTTTAGTTTTTTTTCATACTCTTTGCTGTTTCAATATATTTATTGATATATGGATTTACCCTACCTTGAATATATGATATTATCTCCTTCATTTCATCTTTGGACACTTTTGTTATGGATTTTGCTAACTCTTTTATTTCGCCTTCATCTTTTCCTGTTAGCTTTGAAATATAGAATGTTTCTACTGAATCTTTATCGTCAGCTAAACGTCCACAACCGCCTACGGTCCCTAAAAACTCTTCGCCGACAAATATAGGGATAACAAATTTTACCATTTCTGCATCACATTCATCTATTATGATTTCTTTTGAATCAAATGAATCTTTTCCAAGTATCTGTTGTGCGACTGAGCAGATCATCAATGAATTAGGGTTGTCCTTAATAAATGGGCACAAATTGTTTCCCATTTCTTTTGATCTAACTAAAATAAAGTTATCAGGCTTATAAAATACACCAGTAAATCCAAATTTGTCATAAATTTCTTCGACAATTTTTGTTAACTCTGACATAGGAATAATGTCTGTAAGTTCCATCGTAAAATCCTCCTAAATTTAGTTCTACTTAATACAATATTGGTTTTTTTTATCCCCTTGTTTTACAAAAGAATACTAACTCAATATTCGTTTTAAGCGACAAAAGTTAATTATATCACTAATTAGCATTTTTAAAATTAAAACCATATTAATAATAATATTTAATTTATACATAAACAAAATTAATTTTACTCTACTTAATTTATTTTATCCATAAATTAAAATCTGTAAAAATTGAGTATTTTGGTTTATAATAATTATTATTAATATTTAGGAGGTTTGAAAATGAGAAAATATTTTTTTACTTTAGCTTCTTTTGTTGTCGGTATGTTGTTAATTTTTTCTGCAATGCATTATGCTTTTGCTGATAATATTTTGGATAATTCTATTAATGCAAACGTTAAGTCATCCCACACAGTTAATATTTATAAAAATGCAAAATTGGGAAACTATTTAGTTGGTTCTAATAACATGACTCTATATTATCTAAGCGGTGAAACAGAAAGTAATCTAAAATGTACTAGTAAGGTTTGTCTAACCAAATGGCCTATTCTCTCAGCAAGTGAATTGAACCTACCTGATAGCTTAAACTCTAGCGACTTTTCAATTTTTACCAGACCTGACGGACAAAAACAGGTTTCTTACAATGGACATCCTTTATATTTTTTCTCAGAAGATAAATTGCCAGGTTATACCTTAGGAGACAATTTTGTTACACCAGTTGGAACATGGAAGATTATACACATTAATTAATCACAATATAATTTTAAGGAGGATATTATGGAATTGAAGCAATATTTTGAAGACTTGAAAGGCGTAGGCGTTTTGGCTACTGCTGATGATAAGGGTGTAGTAGATGTTGCTCTTTATGCAAAGCCCTTTATTATTGATGAAAAAACTGTTGCTCTTATAATGCTAAAAAAATTGAACTATTTGAATCTCCAAGCAAATCCTTATGCAGCATATATTTTTGTTGATGAGAAGTATCAAGGCAAAAGGTTATACCTTAAAAAGATAAAAGAGGAAAATGATCAGGATAAAATTAACCCTCTTTTGAAGCACAAATACAACGATGAAGAGACTTTGAAAAAAGATAAGGCATTGGTTTATTTTGAATTAGTAAAGGAATTACCGATTATAATGAAATAGTTTGGCGGGCTCGCAGTTCATAGTGTATTTTTAATATCTTTATGAACTGCGAGGTTTTTTAAGTTTTTAAATTGAAATTTTTAAGGTTGTAGTACAAGAATCTTAGTATAAAATACAAGAACATGCATACAAAGATATAATTTACTGGATAAAATAGCATTTTTACCTTATCTAAAAAATAGCTTGAAATCAAGATGTAAGGTATTAGTATTACAAAAAATAATGCATTCGTGGCTATTTTAAGAAAAAAGAACTGACCATAAAGTTCATTAAATTCTGATTCGAACCCCTTTTGCGCGTCTTTGTTTTTGTGTGCCAGGGCGAGTACTGTGTAATATTTTATTTCATCCAGCCTAGTCTGATAACTATAAAGTTTTTCATAGTTATCTTTTAATAGCTTTGGACCCAATATGTCGTTTAGTTTGTCTGCCAGGTATATAACAAAAAAATTAATTAATACATATATAA
>NZ_JBAGBW010000041.1 GCF_039822205.1 Thermodesulfobium sp. 4217-1 | reverse complement strand
GGTTTGTAAGTTTATATTCAGAGCTTATAGAAAATTTTTTTATGTGAGGTACACATTGTTTTTGTATTTTATAATATTAACTTGTTTTATTGGTTGGTATTTTGTTTACTTATTTTTCAAGCTAAGGAAGAGTCAGGCTATTGATCCAGGATTTAATCAAAAGGTGCTTCTAATAACTCCTTTTAAGGGTTTGGAACAAAACACTAGGGCAAATGCTCTCTCTATATTGAATCAAGATTATAATAACATCCAGATATATTTTGTTGTTGATTCTAAAAAGGATGAAGCATACCCTATCTTAAAAGAGTTTGAAAAGGATTATAGTGACAGGTTAAACGTAATTGTTTCTGGAATTTCAAAGAGTTGTAGCCAAAAAGTGCACAATATTGTAAGGGCGATCCAGAAATGCAAGGAATACGATATTCTTGTTGTGCTTGATTCCGATGGCAGTCCCTGTCCTGACTTTGTTTCAAAACTAATTTCTCCTCTTCATTCTGAAAAGATTTCAATTACAACGGGTTATCCAAAATACTTTCCTCCAAATAAAACTTTTTTCGGTTTTGGGAGAGCTATTCTTGTTAATCTGGGAATAGTGCATGCACTAAACCCATTTAACAGGGGCATTTGGGGCGGTGCATTCGCTATAAAAAGAGAGGATTTTGAGAAAATTGGTGGAATAAAAATTTGGGAAAAAAGTGTCTGTGAAGACAGAGATCTTACCTGCGCAATTAGCAGGGCCAATTTAAACGTTTCTTTTGTACCTGAGGCTTTTTTGCTGTCACCTGAGGATGCTGATATTTCTTCATTTTTAGAATACTGGAGAAGACGGTATTTGATTTTAAAGTTGTGGGACAAGCCTCTTTGGGTTTCTTCAGGCATCATCTATTTTGCTTTTTTGGTCCCATATATAGCCTTAGCTTTGGATTTTTTTGATCCTTCTTATGAGACCAATCTTGTGTGGACATTTGCATCAATTTGTGTAACTATTTTAGGTTCCGCTATGATCCTTAAATTTGATTTTAAAGAAGACAATCAATTGATTTTGAGAGTATTCTTTTTGCCTTTTTACTATTTTATTATGCTTCTAGCTTTTGTTCAGGGCTTATTCCAAAATGAGCTTTTATGGAGAGGGGTTACTTATAGAGTTAACAAAGAAGGAAAATTAATAATTTTGAGATAAATATATTTTGTTATGTTATACTCTTTTAACTTTATTTTTTTATATTTTAAAAGGGGGTTAAGTGTGAGTATTGCTGATCGGTTTATAAAATGGGTTACGGGCTTTTTTACAATGTGGGTTATAATTTTCGCGATTTTAGCATTTTATAATCCTAATTTTTTTAAGTGGTTAGTACCGTATATCTCTATCTTATTGGGTATAATAATGTTTGGTATGGGAATGACGCTTAGCCCAGAAGATTTCAAACAGATTTTTAAACAACCGAGAAATGTTATTATTGGTGTTCTTTTACAATTTATTATTATGCCTTTATTAGGTTTTGGCATCGTTCTCTTACTTCAGTTGCCTTATCAACTGGCTGCGGGTGTCGTTCTGGTCGGCTGCGCTCCCTCGGGAACTGCATCTAATGTTATGACTTTGATTGCAAAAGGAGATGTCTTACTTTCTGTAACTGTTTCTTCAATCACCACGCTTCTTTCTCCTTTCGTCACTCCTTATTTGTACTATTGGCTTGCAGGAACTTGGATTCCAATAGATCCAAATGCTATGTTTGTTGATATATTTAAAATTATTATAGTTCCTATAGTTCTTGGTTTTTTAATAAGAGTTTTGTTTGGCGCTGAAAGAACCAAGGCAGTTTCGTATTTTTTGCCATCGGTCTCTGTGTTTGCTATTGTTTTGATTATTAGCGCTGTTGTCGCAGTCACAAGAGATAGGCTATTTTTGGTGGCTATTCCTGTTATTATTGCTGTAGTTTTGCATAATAGTTTAGGTTATTTGTTAGCATATTTATCTTCAAAATACCTTTTTGGTATGACAGAAAAACAAGCGAGGGCGATATCATTTGAAGTAGGAATGCAAAACTCTGGTTTGAGTACAGTACTGGCTATGAAATTTTTGACCCCTATTGCTGCATTGCCTTCTGTCGTTTTTAGCGTTTGGCATAACATTTCTGGTTCTATGCTTGCTAACTTTTGGTCACAAAGAGATCCTGAAGACGAAATCTATTTATAATGTTTTAGGAGGTTGTTAATAAAATGAGTTTAAAAGTTGCAGTTGTTGGTGCTACTGGGGTCGTAGGTTCTAAGATGCTTTCGGTTCTGGAGGAGAGGAATTTTCCAGCTTCTGAAGTTAAAGCTCTTGCTTCTATTAAATCTGTTGGTAAGAAGATTTTATATAAAGGTAAAGAGATCGTGGTAGAACTTGCAAGGCCTGAGGCTTTTGATGATATAAATATTGCTCTCTTTTCTGCTGGAGGCGATCTTTCTAAGGAACTGGCTCCCGAGGCAGCCAAAAGAGGATGTGTGGTTATTGACAATAGTAGCGCATGGCGTATGGATCCTGATGTCCCCTTAGTGGTTCCTGAGGTGAACGAGGATGATGTATTTAATAACAAAGGTATTATTGCCAACCCAAATTGCTCTACTGCCCAGCTTGTTCTTGTTCTGTGGCCATTGCATCAGAGATATGGTTTAAAAAGAGTTGTGGTTTCCACATATCAAGCTGTTTCTGGCGCTGGGAAAAAGGGTATAGATGATTTGAACAATCAGGTTGATGCTATTGCTAACGGGAAAGAAATAGTTTGTGAGAAATTCCCCTATCAAATTGCTTTTAACTGTATTCCTCACATAGATGTTTTTAAAGAAAACGGTTATACAAAAGAAGAGATTAAAGTAGTCGATGAGAGCAGAAAGATAATGCATATTGACGATCTTGCAATTACTTGTACCGCAGTTAGAGTGCCAGTATTAAATTCTCACAGCGAAAGCGTAAATATCGAATTTGAAAATGACTTCGACATAAAAGAAGTTAAAGAGCTTTTATCAAAATCACCTGGGGTATTGCTGTATGACGATCCTGAAAAAAATATCTATCCTATGCCTATACTAACTGCCAATAAGAATGAAACCTTTGTTGGCAGAATTAGAAGGGACTTTTCTGTTAAGTTTGGCCTAAATCTTTGGGTTGTTTCGGACAATCTAAGAAAAGGAGCAGCATTGAATGCTGTTCAGATTGCTGAGTCTTTAATAAATAAAAAATAACTTTCCAAAATATTAAAGGAGGTTTTTATTATGCAAGTCAATTTTGGTAGAGTTTTAACCGCAATGGTTACGCCTTTCAACGATGAAGGAAAGGTTGATTATGATGAAGCGGTTAAACTTGCGAATTTTCTTCTTGAAAATGGTTCTGATGGTGTAGTCCTTGCGGGCACTACTGGTGAATCTCCTACACTAACTCACCAGGAAGAATTTGAACTCTTTAAATCGGTTTACGATTCATTAAAAGACAAAGGCACTATAATTGCTGGAACTGGCTCAAACTCAACTGATACTGCTATAAACTCTACAAAGATTGCTGAAAATGTCGGAGTACATGGGGTATTGCTTGTAGCTCCATACTACAACAAACCACCTCAGGAAGGCTTGTATCAACACTTCAAGGCAGTTGCCAAATCAACATCCTTGCCGTGCATTTTATACAATATTCCTGGCAGAACAAGTATAAATGTGAATCCAGAAACTGTTATAAGACTTTCTGAGGTAAAAAATATTGTTGCTTTGAAGGACGCAACAGGCTCAACAGAACAGGTATCTCAAATACTATCATCGGTAAAAGAAAATTTCCTGGTTTATAGTGGAGATGACTCTATGACTCTTCCTATATTAGCTGTTGGTGGTTATGGAATAATAAGCGTAGCAAGCCACGTTATTGGACCTGAAATTAGAGAGATGGTTATGGATTTTGTAAACGGAAATACAGTAAAAGCAAAAGAGATGCATCTGAAGTTATTCCCTGTTTTTAAAGCGATGTTTACAAGTACAAACCCGATTCCTGTTAAAGCTGCTACCAATCTTATCGGCTTTAAAGCTGGTAATCCGAGATTGCCGCTCGTTCCTCTTGGTAAGCAAGAGTTAGATAAGCTAAAGGAACTCCTGGTTAAGTTTAATAAAATTCCTTCGTAAATGAAAGTATTATTGCACGTTTGTTGCGGACCCTGTGCCAGCGGTGTAGTTCCCTGGTTCAAGGCACAGGGTATAGATTTTTTGGGATTTTATTTTAACCCAAATATTCATCCATTCTCAGAATACGAGAAAAGAAGGGTAAACCTGGAAGAAGTGTCAAGGCTTTTGGATTTTGAGGTAGCTTATTCTGTTGACTGGGGAGTTGAGAGTTGGATAAATAATTTTTCAACTGATCAAAGATGCGTAAATTGCATATTTTTGAGACTTGAAAAAACAGCTAAAATAGCAAAGGATCTGGGTTTCGATGCATTTTCTACCACTTTATCTATAAGCCCATATCAATCTCTCGATGTTATAAAGGACTGTTTTGAAAATATTTCTAACAAATACAAGATCGATTACATTTTTAATAATTTTAGATCTTTGTACCAAAATTCTATAAGGTTTTCCAAAGAAAATAATATTTATAGGCAGCACTATTGCGGCTGTATTATGAGTGAATATGAAATGATAACAAGAAAAAGATCAAGAGTTAATGAAAAGTGAGCGAATTTTCTAAAATATTCATCGGAATAGGATGTTTGTTAATCTTTGTCGGACTCCTCTTAATGTTGTTTGACAAATTGCCATTTTTTGGCAAGCTTCCTGGTGATTTTGAATATAGAGGATCAAATATTAGGGTTTATTTTCCATTTTTGTCTATGCTGCTTGTAAGCTTAATTTTGACAATACTGTTAAACCT
Source organism: Thermodesulfobium sp. 4217-1 (assembly GCF_039822205.1). Taxonomy (NCBI): domain Bacteria; kingdom Pseudomonadati; phylum Thermodesulfobiota; class Thermodesulfobiia; order Thermodesulfobiales; family Thermodesulfobiaceae; genus Thermodesulfobium; species Thermodesulfobium fumaratoxidans. Next base: position 2,717 of record NZ_JBAGBW010000041.1, on the reverse strand, counting down.
ATTTTTTTATTTTTTTAGAAAGTGATAAATATTAGATCAATTCTTTTTCTTGTTTTCATTCTCTCTTTTTTTGCGACAAACTCTGATGCCTATACTGTGCCTGTTTTAATTAGCACTGCTAAGGTTTTTCATATTTCTTCTCAGTCTGAGATTGTTTTAAGAAAAGACAAACAGCCATATAAAACCTCAAGAATTTTTGTGTTTTCTTCATTTAGTGACAACAATAGTGGCCATATTTATGTTTTTGAGAACGACACATTTGAAGTTAGCTCTAAAGATCCGATTAATATCGACGGATTAGAGGTAAATTCAAATTTAATGATTGGTGAAAAAAATGGTTTTTTGAACGCTTTTGTCCTGATAGATCTGGAATCTTATGTAAAAAAAGTTGTGTCTTGTGAGATGCCTTCTTCGTGGCCTATTCAGGCGTTGGAGGCTCAGGCAATTTTGGCTAGAACATACGCTTTGAAAAAAATTAAAGAAAATGGTTATATATTGCCAAATAGTTTAAACCAAAATTTCGATATTAGATCACTGGTTCCGAAAAACATTGAAGAAGCAGTTGATAAAACAAATGGAGAGATAATCTCCTATAAGGGTAGTATTGCATCTGTGTTCTATCATTCATCTTCCGGAATGGGCATGACAGAGAATGTAGAAAATGTTTGGGGTTCTCAGATACCTTATCTGATTCCTGTAAGAGATTATGATAAATTTTCACCTTATGTCCATTGGATTAAGAAAATCCCTCTGGACAAAGTGTTCGAAACTTTAAAAAATGAGAAATTTATTCAAGATAGTTCCAATGATTATAAATTTAATGGTGTTAAAATAATCTCCATTGATAGCTCAGGCAGAGCAGAAAAAGTTGAATTCACAATCAACAAGAAAAAATATATTGTGACTTCGCTCCAGCTTCGTAAAATTTTTGGACTTTATAGCACTAATTTTAGGGTAACTATCGATGAAAGGTTCCTTAGTTTTGAGGGTTCTGGCAGTGGTCATGGTGTAGGGTTGAGCCAATGGGGCGCTTATGCTATGGCTAAATCAAATATTAGCTATAAAAATATTATCAAACATTATTTTCCTGGTACGGAGGTAACAAAATTTGATCCTTGATAAAGAGTTAATGGAGAATCTAAGCTATTCTCTTCCAAATGAAAAGATTGCGCAAAAGCCTCTCGAACCTCGCGACAGCGCAAAACTTCTTGTTATTGATAAAAAAAAATTAGGTTTTGAAGATTGCATAGTAAGAGATTTGCCAAACTTTCTAAATAATGGTGATTTAATTATTTTAAACAATACCAAAGTAATAAAGGCAAGGCTTTATGTAGTAACCGACAGCTCTGCAAAAGTTGAAGTGCTTCTAATAAAGAAAATCGATTCCAAAACTGGGCTTTTTATGGCAAAGCCAGGTAAGAGATTAAAGATTGGCAAAGAGATCTTGTTAAATGGCAAAAAAATGGGAAACGTTAAAGACATAGACTTGCAGGGTAGAAGGATTATAGAGTTTTATGATGATATCGATTCAGTGCTTGAAGAATTTGGAATGGTTCCTGTACCCCCATATGTAAAGAAATTTAGTAAGGATTTTGATGAGAAATATCAGACAAAATTTGCAAATGTACCAGGATCAGTCGCGGCTCCCACTGCAGGGCTTCACTTTACGCAGAGTTTATTGGATGCGTTAAAAGAAAAGGGTGTAGCGATTAAATTTATTACCCTTCACGTAGGGCCTGGAACTTTTAAGTCAATTTCGAACGATGGTGAGATCTTGTTGGAGCCTGAATGGGTAGATATTTCACAAGAGGTATGTGATTCTATAAAAAAGGCTAAGTTAAGAAATAAAGTTTTGGTTGTTGGAACTACTAGCATGAGGACTGTTGAATCTACTGTTCCAAATTCTTACAACGGATACATAGATACAGTGATTTTGCCTGGTTATAACTTTAAGGTTCCAGATATGTTTATGACTAATTTTCACCTTCCAAACACCAGTCTCTTAGCTCTCACCATGGCATTTGGAGGTATAAATCTGATTAAAAGAGCTTATAGTCATGCAATTGAAAACAACTATAGGTTTTATTCATTTGGCGATGCAATGTTAATTATCTAAAAAAATCCCCCCGCAATATTGCGGGGGGAGATAAATAAGATCTATTTCTCTATTTCCTTTACAAAGTTCACAGGTATTTCTTTTGGCTGAGATTCTGGCTTTTTTGGTAGAGTAATCTTTAGGAGACCGTTTTCGTATTTTGCACCAATTTTATCTCTTTCTACGTTGTCTGGAAGCGAGAAGCTTCTTGAAAAACTACCATAGCTTCTTTCCATTCTGTAATAATTTTCTTTTTTATCTTCTTTTTCAAACTTTCTCTCACCACTAATGATGAGCATGCCATCTTCAATCTTAATTTTTAAGTCTTCTTCCTTAATTCCTGGTGCCTCTAACTCGATTTCTATATTGCCTTCCTTTTCAAACACGTCTATTGCAGGTACCCAACGTGAAGTGGAATCAACTTCTGAAGAAGGCAATAAGTCATTAAAAACCTTGTTAATTCTTTCCTGAATAGTAAATAGATTTTCGAATGGATCAGATGACCTCAACAAAGATCTAACAGGTTTAAACATGTTTACACCTCCTAAGTATTATTTTTAGCACTCATTCTCTTAGAGTGCTAAAAATAATTATATTTATAAAAATAATGTTGTCAAGAGGG
>NZ_JBAGBW010000040.1 GCF_039822205.1 Thermodesulfobium sp. 4217-1 | reverse complement strand
CTTCTATTATATAAATATAATACTATTTAGTTTAGATATGTCTGTTTAGATATTCGTCTAAGTAGTATTATATTTTTTTATGTATTATATTTTTTAATTCTTTTAATAGCTATTTCTTTTGCTTTTTCGTGATGCGATTTCTTGTCCAGATACATTTTTGTGTCTGCTTCTTTAAAGAGATCTACTTTATTAAAGGGTCCTTTTGCATTTGCATATCCAATTGATATGCTCAAGTAAAGGCTGTCTGCTACTTTATTTGCTGCTCTTATATTGTCGTCTAGCCTTTTTAAGAGCTCTTCTACGCATTCTAATGGGCAAAACGGTAAGAGAATTACAAACTCATCTCCGCCAATTCTTGCAACTATATCTGTGTTTCTAAAGTTTGCTTGTAATATATTTGAAGCCTTTATTAACAATAAATCTCCCTTGTCGTGTCCTAGGTGGTCATTTACTACCTTTAAGTTGTCAACGTCGGCTACTATTATCGATGTGGGGCTAAACCTCCCGCTTGATAACCTTTCAAATTCTTCTTCAAAATATGCTCTATTAAGCAGCCCTGTTAGCTTATCATGAAAACTTTGGTATCTGAGCTCATCTTCAAGTTTTTTTATTTCACTGATGTCGTGTCCTGTGCCCTGGAACTCCAATGCGTCGTCTTTATAAATCATTCTGAATGTCCAATCGAAATATCTTTTTGCTTTTTCTTTTTCAAAGGTTAATTCAATGCTTCTATATTGAGTCTCATTGTCTAAGGTCTCTAATAAATCCTTTATGTTATTTGCATCTTTCTGTAAGAGTTCAAATAAATTATATTTTTCTGATTCCGCAAGGTTTAGATAGTTCTTAAAAGCTTCGTTTGAAAATGTTATAGTGCCATCTTTTTGAAATCTACAAAGTAGGTCTGTTTGGTCTTCCACTACTGCTCTATACCTTGCTTCACTTTTAGCAAGAGCCTTGGATTGTTCGTTTAATTTAGATATATAGCTTTCTATTGAGATGCTCATTTGGTTGTATAACTTTAATAGAGGTTGAAACTCCTCAGGTGAGCTTTCTATGAAGCTTTGTCCTACTCTTGTTTTATAATTTCCTTCCCTTATTTTCTGGGACAAACTTTGTAAAAAATTTATTGGTTCTTCAAGCTTTTTAACCATTATGATTGAGATAATTAATGATGTAATAAATATTATCAGAAAAGTAATTGTTACAACTGCGAAGTCCTGTTTAAACTGTTCGAAAATATAGTTTTCGTCAATTTGAGAGGCTATTGAAAGATTTAGATTTGGGAAATTCTTCCAATATAAGATAAAATTCTTGCCTGTATCGTTTTTATAATTTATCAGACTGCTTCCCTTAGCAATATCTATCTTTTTAGAAAGGTCTGTTGGCATATTTTTCTGTTGATTTCCTAATATCACCTTATCGTTTGAAAAAAGAAATGTAGATTGGCTGTTTAGGACATTCTGGATGTTTATTAGGTCTTCTAACTTTGTTAGCTTTATGATTTCAAAGACTACGCCAGATACTTGATTGTTGGTCCCGTATACAGGTTTGGAGATATATAGATAGCTATTTAGTTCATCGCCTTTTATTAAAAACCCCTCATTTCCCTTCATAGCATCTTTAAATAGCTTATCGCTATTAAATGAAATGTGATGAGGACCATTTAGTTCTACGTTGCTATAGCCATCCGGACTTACAAAATATAGATTTTCTATTTCACTGTCAGATGATAATTCTTTAAATATGTAATTTATTTTTTCATAATTGTTGTTTGTAAGTGAAATATTTGCCGATAATAGATTAATCAGGCCTGTATATTTCTGAAGGTATGTTTGAATCGTAAACTGTTTTAGGGTTGTTTCCTGAATTAGATCGTTTATCGATCTGTTCTTGGTTTCGTTATATAAATTTACTGCAACTAAGCTTAAGATTAATAATGGAGTAATAACTAAAAAGATTATTATTATTTTAAGATAGTTTTTTATACTCAAAGTTTTCTCCATTAGAATTTTTAGTCTATAATACTATAATATATGGTATATGTAAAAGAAGGGTGGTAATATGCTTCGCTCACTTGAGCCTTCTAATATTGTAATCGAACGGAAGGGTTCACACATTGTCTCTTCCGATGGGAGGGCTTTTGCCCTAAAGGACAATATTTCCCATATTGAATGGGTTGAAGAGGTGTTCGAGAAAGAGAAATCTTTTTTGCCTTTTGTAAAAAAGAATATTAAGACCTTTATTTTTAGGATATATTTTCAAGATGAAACAAGTATATTGTTGCAAGCTGATGAAAAGTCCTACTTAGATCTCCTTGCCTTCTCTCCTTATGTGACGAAAACAGGTATTGATATCTCCACCCTTAAAGATAAGGCTGTTGAAGCCACATTAGAACCAGTTCCTGGCGATGAGACCCAGGGGAACGCCGACGCCCAACCTGCTGAAGAACAAACTCTTGAAGAGTCAGTTCAAGAGAGCATAGTTTCAGAGGTCATTCCAGAGCCCTCTCAGACCGAAAGCGATCTCTTGGATGAAAAGCGTAAAAGGGCGCGATCGTGGATACAAAAGGTTTATGAATCCAAGCTTGTTGTAAAAATTCCGAACCCTTTTTCTAATCTGAAAAAGATTTATAAGATTTTTGGGAATATCAATCTATCAAGCATTGCCTCTATTTTAAAATTTAAAAAAGAGAAACCTCAAGAGCCGAAGATAGAGAGTCTTCATCCAACGAAGCCAATCTCTTATATAATACCGCTTGTTGCCTTTTTTATATCCTTGTTGTTAACATTTGGTACATTCATGTTTTTTCAGATCACTACTGCTCACGAACCACCTGATACTGCTCCTCCAAGGGTTGTTATTCAGAGCCCAGCTAACAATACTGTGGTTAAGGGTGTAAATAATCCTCTGGAGATAAGAGTGGATGCCACAGACAAAAAAGGTATAGATAAGGTGAGGCTGCTTATGAACAACCTTACTATTAAGGTTTGGTATGCTGGTGAGGATACCGTTTACAGATGGTACCCAGAAAAGATTGGCAGTTTTGTGTTTCAGGCTGTAGCGGTTAATAAGGCAGGAAATTACGCAGAGTCTACTCCTGTAAAGGTAACTGTTGAGCCAGGCGGCAATAATAATAATACAAGTGAAAGTGAAAATTCGAGCAGTGAAAAGATGTTTGCGAAGGCATTTGTGATAAGATATCAGATTCATCTGAAAAAATCTCCTTATGAGTCTGCTGAAGAAACCGCAGGCCTTTCTTATGGGGATGAAGTAGATGTCCTTGAGAAGATTGACCCCTCACAGGTTAGAGAGGGTGTGGTAATGAACGACACCACCGTTAAGAGTGTGGACGGTACCAAAGAGGTAAAAATATATGTTGGAGAGGGATTCTCAATTAAAGATACAGTGGGAATGATGTATCAGGCAAGGCTTGATAAGGAACATATAGAGGTTTATGTTCCAAAGTCAGACACTCGTCTTGCCAACGAAAGCGTTTGGTACAAGGTAAAGACGAAAAATGGCGCTGAAGGATATATTTCGTCTCAATATATTAGATTTTATTAAATAGCTGCAATTTCACCGATTTTATTTAACCAATAGCTCGTTTCTTCATTGGCTCCATAGTTATTGACAATACTTTTGGCCTCCATCAAGAGCTTGTTTATGGGGTCTTGATGTTTTCCTGCTGCGAGATTGGTTATTATTAGATAGTAAATTAATCTCATATGAGTGCCTAAAATCTTTAATTTTTCTGTGGTTAAGAGCTGTCTGGATTTTGAGATTGCCAAGTCAAAATTGTATGCAGACTCAAAAAATTTCTCTTCCTCCATCAGGAGCAGCCCCTTCTCTATCAGCGCATTTATTAGTATAAGTATAGATTTTGAGTTGTTAATTTTGGTTAGAAGAGAAATTGCTTTATTTATGTCTTCTAACGATTCCTTTCTTAACCCCTGTTTTTTGAGCAATGCACTTCTGTTTAAAAATACCTGTGGCAGTTTAGTCGATTCTTTATCGGCAGAGGAGCTTAATATTTCTATGGCAGTATTGAAGTCTTTTAACGAGGATATGTGGTCTCCTAAGTAGAAATAATTTAGTCCTCTGTGTATTAAAAGCTTCGCTAATTGATCGTCGCTGCTTGAGGAAATGCCGTTTTTTTCTTCGATTGCCCTATTTATGTCTTCAAGTGCCTGCGCATTGTTGCCCATGATTGTAAGGATAAAGCTCCTGGTATCAAGAAGCTTTATTAAAAACTCCGTGTCAAATTCAACTTCGTTTGCGTCAATGAGGCTAAGCAGATAATTGGACTTGTTTAGCGCCTCTTCAAAATTATTGGACTGAATTTCTCTATTGATTTCCTTAAAAAAGTCCTCTAAGTTAATGCTCATCAAACAACCTTTTTCGATTAAATATAGTCGGCCACCTTCCAAACACATAATCTTTCATCGTTTGACGATGAAATTAAAAATCTATCATTTTCAGATATGCTAATCTTTTTAATAATATCGTAATGTCCATTAAGAATTTTTATAATCTTGGTTTTTCTGAGATCAAATACGTATATTTTTTCATCTGAACCACCAAAAAAGAGATGTGTTCCGCTCGAGCTAATGCACATATCATTGACATCGATATAATTCGTTTGATAAGAAAATACCTGATTGCCCGTATCAACTGAATATGCTCTTATTAAAGGATCTTTTTTTGTTGAGCCTACAAATAAAAACTTGCTATTTGGGGAAAATACTAAGGAATTTACATTATTTAAGCCATCGAATTTTCTTTTTACTTCTTTTGTGTTTAAATCCATTATGCTTAATATTATATTATCTCTGACTTTCTGACTAAAAGCTATCAAGTCGCTGTTTGGAGAGACAGCGACAAAACTAACGGGGTGCTCTGGAAAAACTGACTTTACAATTATCTCTTTATCGATAGACCAAATCCTTAGGGTAGAACCTCCAAGTATCAGAAATCTTTGATCTGGAGAGAAACAAAGCGTGTTAATTGATTCATCTTTTATAGCAAATTCTTGAATTATGCTATTTGATTGGGTATTGATAATTTTTATTTTATTTTTATTTCTTAAAGTAGCTAAAAGTTTGGAATTATTTGATAAGATTCCAGAATTTACTAAGGATTCCTTAAATACGTTTTCACAGTTTATATTCAGTCTATTATATAAATCAAATTTCAATATCTTTGATTCCCACCTTGGTTTTATGAAAAGACAAACAGCTTCATTTTTTTCTGTAAACGATACAGAGTCAAGGAAATATCCGTTGTGCAAAAACGAGTCGCTTTCATCTGATTTAAAGTTTGCAGTCAAATCAAGTCTATCTGTTTTACTGGCAGGAAGCCAAATTTTTAAAAAATTATTTTTGTAAGTTATTAAGGATGAAACGTTTCCGTTTTCGCTAAAAGTTAATTCTAAGGGGTTGCCGCAAATTTTTTGTTTGAAAATTGGCTCATTACCCGTATTAAGTTCTTTATTTGTCCACCAAAAGCTGATGTATTCGTCGAAATCAACTATTACAATGAGAGTTTTATCTTTTGAGAAATAAACCTTTTTGGTTTTTGATTCTACAATGGGTATATTGTAAGATTTTGATGGATCTTTTGTGTTAAATATATTTAGGCCTGCGTTGTCAGATCTGAATGCAATGTATTCAAAGTCGTCAGAAGATCCAACATAAACGCTGCCATCTGGAACACTTTGAGGTTGTGGCAGAGTTATAGAATGTAATTCATATATTATGAAAAAAACGCGGTTATTTATCTCACCAATTAGAAGAGCGTTATTTTTTAATACTATGTCCTTTACTGTAAAATTTTCAGGTAGGCGTATATTTTTTATATTGCTTGGGTTGTCGATCTCGGTAAGAGCTAATATATTTGATTCAGAATAACTGACAACATATTTATCATTGAAATCGGCTAAGACCATGTCTGACGAAATTGTTTTAGGGCTTGATTTATCAAAATCAATAATTTTTATTTGACCAGATAGAGTTTGGTATATGGTAGAATTTCTTGAATTTATAAATATTTTCGAAGAGGAGGTGTCTTGCCAAGTTTTAGCTATTTTATTTTCAAAAATGGAATATAAGCTGTAATTTCCTTTCGATGAGAGTCCGACAAACTTGTTATCATTCGAGCAAGACGCAAGATCAATAGCTCCTATATCTATTTTCCCTGATATATATAGTGATTTTTGGTTAGCTAACTTCAGAAAATATGAGGCTGCATCCATAGTACTAATCAATAAAGGCCTTTATTTGTTCTTTAAATTTTTTCCACTGCTTCTCTAAATCGCTTTTGAGACTTTGATCGCTATGGAGCCTGTAACCCAACAGCCAACCGCTTTCTTTGTATATTTCAGGGTTATCTGATGATGAGATCAAGCTTTCAAGATAAGCTGAAAAGGTTTGGGTATCGTGAATATATCCCAATATGTCTTGAATTTTTTTTAGTTTTGAAATCATATCCTTTGTGTCAGATTTTAACGCAAAAGAAAACACCTCTAGAGAATACCTGAGGTCTTTGGTTGCAATTCTCAGTTTGTGAAGATCGCGCTCGTTGTTGAAATCTGTTTTCTTCAATTTCTTCAAAGTTTTTCTGAACCATATATTTAGTCTGTCTTTGGCAAACTTCTTTAGCCTTAAGGTAGCTGAATCATCTATCAGAAAAGCCCCCTCTAATAGCCAGTACCAAAGACCAAGAAATATATTGGTAAATTTTCCTTCGGAAAAATAAGGATATATTAAGTCTAATTTGAGCTGTCTCTCTTCAAGAAGCTTTTTTGTAAGAATGGAGTTTTTAAGGTCATCGCGCTTGGTTATAGCAAGGAAGCTTCTCCAATCTTCAATCAATACATCTGTCTCTCTAAGTGGATTAGTCAACTCTGTAATCTGGTCAAATTGTTCTAACCAGTGGTTTAGATCGTCTTTTTCTATTAATGGTTTTCCGAACTTCAATATGGTTCTAATTTTTCTAAGAGATACCCTAAAATTGTGAAGATTATCAAAATTTTCTGGATTTTCTACGAATCTATTGTGATATAGGATTAAATTTTGAAGTTTTTCTGTTAACTCATTTTGCAATCCTTCTTCAGCTATTACATCAGGATCCCTTTCCTTTTGGATTTCATATTTTGGTTCCAGATTTGCAAGCAAGATACCTCTGTAATATTTGCTTTTAGGTTCCAGTAGAAAGCTAATTGATTTTGAGAGGTCTTCTGCGAGCTTTAGGATGGAAGAAATATTGCCTTCTTTAAGCTCTATTTCCACCTCGCAGAAGTCTTCAGTTTTGTCGCCTGAAATAATTTTCCCCCTGTCAACTGCCAACTCAAGCACGCTTTTGTCGCTATAGGTATAAAGAGCTACACTTCTTTCAAAAACTGTTTCAAACATTGGTGTGAGTTCGAATTTGGATTTCGTGTCTTTAAAAAAGTTTTTTAGCGATGAATCTTTTAATACTGTTAAGTCAGGCTTGCCGTCCTGGATTGAGACGTTGTACTCTTTTCTCCTGGAAAAGCCCCCATTCGAATTTCCTGCAACCTTAATGGTCTGCGTCCATTCGCCATCTTCCAATCTTGTCCTGAGAGATATTCCTGAATTTAAAAAAATGTTTTCTGCTGTGTCGTAATATATAGAACGAATCTCTTTTTTCTTCCATTCATCTTTTATGTCAGAAAGCAATGGAAGAGAGTATATCTCATCGATTTTTTCAGGAAAAATGCATCTAAGCTTTAACTCAATTTCTATATTTGTGTTCATTTTTCCTCCCTTTTGTGGATCAATATGTTAGCCAAGAAACTCTAATAAGTATTTTAACTTTGGATGGTGCGCTCAATTTCAATATTATAACTTATCTTGGGAATATTTTCCTATCTTGCTATTGTTAAGGT
>NZ_JBAGBW010000039.1 GCF_039822205.1 Thermodesulfobium sp. 4217-1 | reverse complement strand
TTGGCTACTTCAAAAACATCTTTTCCCTTATTCCGCTCCCCAAAATAACAGCAAAGAGTTCAAGATTTGATAGAGCCTTTGACCCTATTTTTCCATCTTTTCACGAGGTCGATTAGATTAAAGAATTTTTTATTATTTGATTATTGAAATCATATTTTTATAATTCAGATTATTTTTTCATATATTAGATTCGCAACTTAAACAGGTTGAAATGTATCAAGTACCTTAACAGGTAAGGTAATGATATGTATTATCTATCAATCGATACACATGTTAAATATTTTAGATAATTTATAGCTTATTTAGCCAAAAGCTAAAATCCCTGCCAGGCACAAAAATATCAAGGCCAATTGAGGGTTCATCTAATACGTTTACTACAGTGTGCATTTCGTTCGGCTCTATATATACGCAATCGTTTTCCGATAGCACGACTTCGCTATCCTGGTTTTTTACAGACATTTTGCCCTTTAACACAACTAAAATTTGAGCGCTAGGGTGAAAGTGTTCTGGAGAAGAATGATGTGGAGGCTTTACAAAATGTTCTATTGATATGGATTCTTGATTGCAAAGGCTTGTGCGCTTCCAATCTTTTTGAGGCTCGTAGCTTTGTGCCGATCTAAAAAAAATAGGTTTCATTGTTTACCTCCTTTTAATTAAAAACAGCCCTTCCCTAAAAATCAATTTCAATTGATTTAATTTTACCACAATGTTTATAGGAAAATTTTTAGAGTTATCTTAACTTTCTCAGTTAATATTTAACCTCTTATCTTTAAAGAAGCTATATAAGTTATCAGCACGATCGTCGTGTCTTACTTTTTAAGCATATTGAACATAAAGATAATATAATTTAAGATATATAAATATCTAATTGATTTGTTTAACACAAATAAATTTGGGAGGTAAAGGGGCAAATGGAAGCTGATCAAAAAAAGATTAATCCATGGAATGTCTATCCGGGCGCATTTATTGGCTGGATGGTGGACGGCTTTGATCTAAGTATGATGTTCTTGTTAATACCTATTCTTGCACCTCAGTTTTTTCCAAAGAGTTCTGCAATAGCCATTATAGGAGTATGGAGCATTTATACCATTACACTGGTTTTTAGACCTTTAGGGGGGATACTTTTCGGTATTCTTGGCGACAAAATTGGCAGAAGAAAAGCAATATTTGCTGCAGTAGCTGGATTAGGGCTTTCTGTATTTCTTACAGGATTCTTGCCAAACTATCATAGTATAGGCGTTTGGGCTCCAATTTTACTAACATTTTTAAGGGCATTGACTGGCATATTTGCAGGAGGAGAATACAGCAATAGCGCAGTTATCATAGTAGAATCTGCAGAAAAAAATAAGAGAGGGCGTTGGGGAGGAGCAATACAGGCAGGATATGCAGTAGGTTTCTTGGTTGCAGCTATACTATTTTTATTTTTACACTATGCAATTCCAAAAGAGAGCTTTGCAAATTATGGCTGGAGATGGATGTTCTGGTCTTCGATAGTCTTAACAGTCATTGCACTTCTTGTTGTAAAGTACAGAATGATAGAGTCTGCAAAATGGGAAAGGGCGAAAGAAGAGGGCAAAACTAAGAAAATGCCTTTGACTGAAATTTTAAAAAATGGCGAAACCTTGAAAGAGGTTCTTACAGGAATTCTTTTTATGGTCGGAATGTCCTGGATTTATGGTTTAACTCTTGGGTTTTTCCCTACCGTTTTGGCATTAGGAAAACTTTTTGCTTTTCCACAAACGCTATATGTAGTAATAATAGCGCTAACTGCAGCTGTAATTGGATATCTTTCTTCTGGTTTTGTGAGCGACTATATCGGAAGAAGGAAAACTGTCATAACATTTTCCTTGATAGCAATCATAATTTCATTATTTGCTACTCAGATCATCTCAAAAACAACTAACTTTACATATTGTGCTGTATTTGCAAGCATATTAGGCTTCTTCTCCGCTGGGCTATATGGAGTCACACCTACTTATCTGTCTGAAAGATTTTCTACACACGTTAGAAGCACAGCGGTAGGCATCTCATTTAACTTCGGGTTTATCTTCGGAAACTGGGGAACGGCAATACTCTTAGTGTTCACTAAAATTTCCTCTTCTAATTTCCCAAATATGTGGAGTGCGTTTATAATATTTGGAGAAATTTTGGTTATGCTTTCAGCTTTGCTGTCAAAGGAGACAAAAGATATTGAATTGCATTAATCTAATTTAGGACATTATGGACTACGACGTTATAGTAGTTGGAGGCGGAAACGCAGGTCTTTGCGCTGCAATGAGCGCTACAGAAAACGGCGCAAGGGTATTGCTACTGGAAAGATCCCCAATATTTTACAGAGGGGGAAATAGCCGTCATACCAGAGATATCAGATATGCTCACGATAAACCAAATTCATACACAGTTGGCTCATACACAGCAGAAAATTACTACAATGATATACTCGAAGTAACAAAGGGCGAGACGAATAAAGAATTGGCTAAATTTTGTGTAGAGAAATCCCAAGACATCATCTTCTGGATGCAAAATCACGGGTGCAAATTTCAGCCTACCATAAAAGGCGCTCTTCACTTAGCTAACAGCGTGGCATTCTTCTCTGGCGGCGGCAAGTCCATGGTTAATAACTACTATCACTATTGCCAAAAAGTTGGTGTAAAAATTATTTATGACGCATTTGTGGTTGATTTAAAGTTTAAAAACAAAAAATTTTATTCAGTCTTAGTCAACTACAAACATAGCCTTCATGAAATAACCGCAAAAAGCTTAGTCCTCGCATGTGGTGGCTTTCAGAGCAATATTGAACAGTTGAAAGAAATTTGGGGAGATCCAGCAAAAAATCTAATAATCAGAGGAACCCCATATGATGAAGGAAACATATTCCAAATTCTAATAGAAGACGATGCAATGCCTATTGGAGATCCAAAAAATGCTCATATGTTGGCATTGGATGCAAGAGCACCAAAATTTGATGGTGGCATAGTGACCAGGTTAGACTGCATACCCTTTGGCATAGTTGTAAACAAGAATGCTGAAAGATTTTACGATGAAGGAGAAAATATATGGCCCAAGAGATATGCAATCTGGGGGCATATATTAATCAATCAACCTGATCAGATAGGACATGTAATTTTCGATTCTAAGGTAGTAAATCTTTTTATGCCATCCGCTTTTCCTGCATTCAGAGCCGATTCTCTAAAAGAGCTCTCCGAAAAGGTTAACCTTGATTCTGAAAATTTAATAAAAACCATAGAAAATTACAACAATCATTTGTCTTTAGGAGAATTCGATCCATCTATCTTAGACAATTGTAAAACTGTTGATTTAGAACCCCCCAAGAGCCATTGGGCGCTGCCTATCGATAAGCCACCATTTTATGCCTATCCGCTAAGACCTGGCATTACTTTTACTTATCTATCAGTTAAAGTAAACAAAAATGCGCAGGTTTTGACAAACAATGAGGAACCTTTCGAAAACGTTTTCGCTGCTGGAGAGATTATGTCTGGAAACATATTGAGCAAGGGATATATGGCAGGAACAGGTTTGACTATTGGTACTGTTTTTGGTATTACGGCTGGGAGAGAGGCTGCAAATGTTCGATAAAAATTTTGAGGATGCAAGATTTTCACTAAATATTTGCAACGCTTGCAGATATTGCGAAAACATTTGCCCTGTTTTCAAAGCAATAGAATTGAGAAGAACCTTTTCTGACAATGACATAATCTATCTGGCAAATCTTTGTCACGACTGTAGGGGTTGCTACTATGCATGCCAATACGCTCCACCCCATACTTTTGATATAAACATCCCAAAAGTTTTTGGAACATTGAGGCTGGAAACCTATAAAAATTATAGAAATTCAAAATTCTCAAAAGATATCGTTGATAAGCCGCATCTTTATAGCATTGCTACTTTTATAGTTTCATTTCTTTTTTATACTATCTCGTCAATAATCTATACTGGGAAATTGAGTTTAATAGTCATCGTTGATCAAAATGCTTCGTTTTACAGTATTTTACCTGAAAACTTTTTAATTATCACAATGCTTATTCCATTCGCCATATCATTAACCATCTACATAAAAAACTTTATTGACTATTGCGATTATATTGGTATAAAAAAAGGCGATTTCCTTAAACTCTCCAGCCATATTAGATCATTAAAGAGCGTAATCTTATTAGAGTTCCTTGGTGGAGGAGGCTTTGGTTGCAATTATCCAGATGAAGAATACAGCTTTTCAAGAAGGATTTACCACCAATTTGTATTGTTTGGATTCAAAATAACTTTCATATCTACTTTAATAGCTGCATTTATGAGTCATATTTTAAACATTTCGCCGCCATATACTTTTACCAGCCTGCCAGTAATATTTGGCTCTATTGGCGGAGCATTATTGCTTTTAGGATTAACTGGACTGCTATATTTGAGAACTAAAATGGATAGGATACCATATAGCGAGAATGTAAACTCGATGGACATTAATTTTATAATGATATTATTACTGTCCGTTCTAACTGGCTTTTTAGTTTTACTTTTCAGATCTACAATATTTATGCCTATTTTATTGATAATTCATCTGAGCATCGTCATAACCTTC
Organism: Thermodesulfobium sp. 4217-1; assembly: GCF_039822205.1. Lineage (NCBI taxonomy): Bacteria > Pseudomonadati > Thermodesulfobiota > Thermodesulfobiia > Thermodesulfobiales > Thermodesulfobiaceae > Thermodesulfobium > Thermodesulfobium fumaratoxidans. The sequence continues at coordinate 4,527 of NZ_JBAGBW010000039.1, read as the reverse complement.
TTTATAATGCTCCCCTTTAGTAAATTGCAGCATGCTGTCTTCAGGTATGTGTCAATATATAAGTATTTTTCTGAAATGAATAAATAAGTTTCGACTATTAATTGTGAGGAGCGTTGAAATGGACAAATATACTGATTTGTTTTCAGACTATGCGTTAAAAGTTAAGGATATCTCACCAGAAACAGCGCATGAAGTAAAAAGAAGAATACTCGACTCATTTGGAGTAATGTACCTGGCTTTTCATGAGAGCACACCAAAAGCCGCTAGAAACTATGCTTATATGTTCGAACACAAAAATGGCGCAAGTCTTTTTGGACTAAACTTTAAGACTACTCCTGAAATATCAGCTTTTGCAAACTGTGTACTCGTGAGATATTTAGACTTCAACGATACATATCTTTCGAAGGAGCCTCTTCATCCAAGCGATATGATACCAGGTTTATGGTCTGTAGCCGAATGGAAAAATCTAAGCGGTAAAAAACTTATAGATTCGATAGCTGTAGCTTATGAGATAGCTGTAAGTTTATGTGATGCAGCCAGCCTCAGAGACCATGGATGGGATCATGTAAATTACATTTCAATTGGAACAGTATGTGGCTTGGGCAGACTGCTTAAGCTAAAAAAAGAAACAATAGAAAATGCTATCTCTATTACAATAGTTCCAAACTCATCAATGAGACAGACGCGTTCGGGAGAGCTATCCATGTGGAAGGGAGCAGCGGCTGCCAATTCCGTAAGGAATGCTATCTTTGGGACACTTCAAGCATCTTGTGGTATGACAGGTCCAAATAAACCCTTTGAAGGCGAAATGGGTTTTTTTAGAGAATTGCTTGATGGCGATGCCTTTGATGACAAAGCTTTGATTTCTTTATTTAACGCAGACTCTCCCCGAAGAATATTAGATACATACATAAAATTTTACCCTGTTGAGTACCATGCCCAAAGCGCAGTAGACATCTCTAAAGAACTTCATAGATATATAAAATCACCAGATGATATTGACTATATCACTATTGAAACATTTCAAGCTGCATACGATATTATCGCAAAAGACCCAGAAAAATGGAGCCCGAAAACAAAAGAGACCGCAGATCACAGCCTCCAATACATTACAGCTGCATGTATCTTAGATGGAGATATCTCAAAGGATTCTTTCTCTAAAAATAAATTAAACGATCCTTTTATAAAAAATACTCTTAAGAAGATTAAGATAAAAGAAGATTTAGAGCTGGCTAAGTTATATCCTGAAGGCATTCCCAATCGCATAACGCTCAATACAAGGGACAACCAAACATATTCAAAAGAGATAATGTATCCCCGTGGCCACTCAAAAAATAAGATGACCGATGATGAAGTCATTAAGAAATTTAAAGACAATACCGAATCGATCCTGAGCACTTCAGAAAGAGATGCTATTATAGATATCATAATGAACCTGGATAAGTGTGAAAATATTTCAGATATAACAAAGAACCTGAGAGTATAAAGATGACCTGGTTGGTAGAAAATCAAGAAGAAAATCCCTCTCTTTCCCTGAAAAGACTAATGAAAGAGAATGACATAATACCCGTTGCAGGAGTATACAATCCTATCTGCGCCCTTCTTGCAAGAGAGGCAGGCTTTCAGTGCTGTTATTTGTCAGGCGCAGCTCTCAGCGCTAGCCTTGGATTGCCAGACTTAAGTTTGATAGAGTTAAGCGAAGTGTCAATGATGACTCGATATATCTATAGATCGTCAAACCTACCCTTAATTGTAGACATAGATGTAGGCTTTGGAGAAGCCTTAAACGTCTCAAGAACAGCAAAAGAGATAGAGGAAGCAAGAGGAGCAGCTATCCAGATAGAAGATCAGGTTTTGCCAAAAAAATGCGGTCATTTATCTGGCAAAAAGATAGTTGATACAGAAGCGATGATAGAAAAGATATCTGTAGCAAGAAAATCATCGAAAGATCTTATAATAATTGCCCGAACTGATGCAAAAGCCGTATATGGAATAGAGGAAGCGATAAGAAGAGCTAAGCTGTATCTAAAAGCTGGCGCAGACGTAATATTTCCAGAAGCGCTTGAAACAGAAGATGAATTTAGACTATTTTCAAAAGAAATTAGCGCCCCCCTGCTAGCAAATATGACAGAATTCGGGAGGACACCCTATATCAGCATCCAAAAATTTAAGGAATTTGGGTACAAATTTGTAATCTTTCCAGTAACCGCCCTAAGGCTTTCAAACAAGGCTGTCTTAGAAGGATTTGAAAATATCTTAAGAGATGGCACTCAACAAGATCTAATTTCCAAAATGCAAACAAGACAAGAATTATATGATCTGATTAAATATAAAGAATACGAAAATCTCAATAAAGAAATATAAAAGCATAAAGCCCTTCAAATCTCAAATTTACTTTGATCTATTGAAGGGCTTTATATATTTTTTCACTTAAAGGCTTACTTAATTTCCTCCAGCTTCCTGCCAGTGCTCTTTGGCCCAAGAAAATATAGATCTAACACAAGAATTATTATAAAAAACCAAAGCATTCCAAATGCTCCGCCAATACCATATTCTTTATAAATGACAGTGCCTATAAAGGTTGGCAAAATTGCTGAGCTAAGCCTGCTCAATGCATAAGAAGTTCCAGTGGCGCTAGCCCTGATTTGAGTTGGGAAGATTTCTGCATTATATTGATGATAAAAGTTTGACATATTCCAAAGAGAAAAGGTAGTAAGAAAGCCCATAAGCAATGCCAAATAGATATCTCCTGAAAATGCGAACAAGACTCCGAATACACCTACAGCAATAATAGATATTATTAAGCCGTATTTACGTTCGATCTTATCTATTACAAAAACATTAAATATGCTTCCAATTAAAAAGCCCGAATACACTACAAAGGTAAAAGTAAATATCTGATTAAGGTTTATCCCTCTGCTGCCCAAAAACAATGGAACTAATGCGGTAAATCCATAAAAGAGAGCAGATTGAAAGAACATAAAAATAAACATCATAACTGTTTTGCCCACGATGCCAGGCTTAAACAGATCAAGATATTTCGATGCCTCTTGTTTGGCTTCTGCTCTAATTTCTGGCTCTGGCAGAGATTTTAGATTCTTTTCTTTCATAATATCGTTTTCAATCTTAGTCATTAGTTCATCTGCTTCTTTGTATTTACCCTTGCTAACCAACCACCTTGGGGATTCAATCATCTTGAACCTTGCAACCCAAACCACCAGTGCACCAATACCTGCAAAAAGGAGAAATACTCTCCAGGCATCATGAGGCATATTTTTTTCGGTAATTGCTGCAAGCAGAGCACCAATAGGTGCAGAAGTGACGACTACCGTATAAGCCAGAGCAAGTCTTTTGCCCCTTGTCTTCCTGGACATCACTTCACTTATAAAGGTGTCCATTAAAACTCCTTCTGCGCCTATACCCATTCCTGCAATAAATATCAATATCAAAATGATATTAAGATCGTTGAGGAATGCAGCCACGATTAGAGGAATTCCAAAAATTAACAAATTAAAAAAGTACATTGTCCTTCTACCAAAAATATCAGCAAGCCTGCCGAGAATAATTGCACCAAAAAGCATTCCAAAAAAAGCATAAGAGATTAATATAATAGGTCCCTTACCAGATGGATATCCAAAACTAATACCGATCAATGCTACAAGTAACCCTAAACTTAGAAGAATAAGAGTGTCAAACCACTCTCCAGCAGTTATCATCCACAAAAAATTCCAATGAAAACCGCTCAGAGGAAGCCTTTCTAACCTAGCAGCGATGCTCGATTGAGAATGTTTCTCCTTTGCATTTTCTTTAATTTCCCCCATCATCGAACCTCCTTAAAAAATTATAAAGACGGCTAAATTAAACTTACAACATTACTAATTTATTGTAAGGCTATTGCGCAATTTGTCAACAAAAAGGCCTACATATAAAAATAAGTAAATGGTCGTTTAAAAATAAAAATAATTAATGAACAAGCTAATAGGTATATAATTTTAGATAATAATCGTATTTCTAAAATTCTCAGGAGGGTACACTGTCAAAAAGAGCAACGACCTTATTTAGAAAACTTCTATATTCAAAAGACATATTAGAACTGCCAGGCGTCTACGATGCCTTTAGCGCAAAAATAGCTGAAAAAGCAGGATTTAACGCTATTACTATGGGAGGTTATCAGGTTTCAGCCAGTTTGCTTGGTGAGCCTGGTGTTGGCTATTTAACCTTGTGCGGCAATTCATCCACCGCCTCAACGAATCGCAATGAATTAGGTGAGAGATGAATTGCCGCTCTTTATTTTGTTCTTGTCTCCAAAGTACAGCCATGATAAAATCAGCAGTATAGTTATGTATGGCGATGAATACATCGAAAACCAGGGTGAGAAGATATGAATAAGTCTTACAAGTACCGCATATGCCCTGCTCCCGAACAGGAAATTCTTATCAATAAAACTTTTGGCTGTGTGCGGTTTGTCTATAACAAGATGCTTGCAAATCGCAAAGAGGTTTATGAGCAGTTCAAAGATGATAAGGG
>NZ_JBAGBW010000038.1 GCF_039822205.1 Thermodesulfobium sp. 4217-1 | reverse complement strand
AAATATGGCGAAGAAGAAAGTAGCCTAAAAATTTCAAAAATTATTGGAGAGTTTCTAATTAAGCATATTAGAAATTTCTTAAAACGTATTTTTTATAACTACTATTTACGTGATATGTCTATAGCATCTTTTGAGCTGCCATTGGGTATTATCCTTATTATTAGTGGTAGTGCCTTTGGAATTTATCATTGGGTGGAATCTGTAAAGGAAGGAGTGGTTACTCCAGCAGGGACTGTAATGCTTTCAGCCCTTCCGATTCTAATTGGTTTTCAATTAGTACTTTCATTTTTGGCTTATGATATTTCTTCAGTGCCACATAGGCCAATACATAAAAGATTTTTAGGTTATAGAATAAGGGGGGATTAGTGCATAGGGAGTTTTTAGGATGTAGTTATACTCAAGTTAAAAAAGGAGATTTAAGATAAGTGATTACATATATATTTGCAATTTTGTGCGTTATTGGCATTGCAATAGGCCAAATTTTATTTAAAACAAGCGCTAGTGCACTATCACAAAGTGGTTCTTTTTTTGCAATAAAACCATTGACATATCTTATAAGTGCTTTGATTTTGTATGCTATAACTACTGTTGCGTGGGTCTGGGTATTACAAAAAGTTGAGCTAGGTCGTGTGTATCCCTTAATGGCTTTGGCATTTGTGCTTGTACCAGTGGGAAGTTATTTCTTTTTAGGCGAAAGGTTTAACTATCAATATTTTTTTGGAGTTGTTTTAATTATGCTTGGGATTATTTTGACAGTAAGATCTTAGATAATTTTTTATTCTTTTGTGAATAGTGTCTCAAGGAAAACTGTAGTTTATTTTACAACTATGATTCAGTGATACTCAGATTGAAACCATATTACAGAAAATTTGTATGTTACTAAATATTATTTTTGGTGATGGATGAAAAATAATAGCTAAACTTAATTTAAATTTTTTGAACCAACCCGCTTTATTGACAAAAAGAGTATATTCTAACTACAATTACGATAGACTTGTTTATAACAAAATGGGATGTGTGAGATTATGATTGAGAATATCGAATTTGAAAATTTTAAGTGTTTTGAAAGACTTAGCGTAGAAAAGTTACAAAGAGTTAATCTTATTGGCGGCAAAAATAATATTGGAAAGACTGCTTTTTTAGAAGGGATTGAGCTTTTGGCTAAGCCAAGGTCTGGTTTTGGTATGCGTATTGTTACATCTGAAATCCTTCGAAGAAGGCAGCTAAAACCAGGTTTTATGCCACAAACACAATCTTATAAAGAATTTGAGTTTGATTTATTTAATAGTTCAGGTAAAGAAATTATTATTAAAGATGATACATCTGAAATTAAGATAAAATTTATCCCTGCTGGTGAAATGATAGAATCTCAAAGCATTCAATCTCTTTCCAATTCTTTTAGTCCGACTGGTTATCAAATTTTACAAACATTTCCTACAAATCAACCAAAAATAGCTCCAGCTCTATTTGTACAGTTTTCATATAATAATGAAACTCTTGCTACTCCAGTGCAAGATATTATTAATCCAGTTGTTATTATTCGGGATATTAGGCATACTTCAACTAATGTTAATTTTATTTCATCGTGTTCGACTGATGAAACGCTGTTAACAGAATTTTATGGGAAAGTAAACGAACTAGACAAAGAAGAAGAAATCGATCGCCTTATAAACGAATTTGATGAAAATATCTTGAAAGTAAAAGCCATTTCTGGTAGAGATGGTACTACTTTCAAGTTAAAGCTTAAAAATAATGACTCTTTAATTTCTCTTTCATCATTTGGTGAGGGTATCAATCGATATATTGCGATTCTTTGCGCAATATGGGCAAGCCAGGATGGATATCTTCTCATAGATGAGTTTGAAAATGGCATTCATTATACCAATTATCAAAGATTATGGAAAATCATATTTGAAACATCTAAGAAAGCAAATTGTCAGATTTTCGCTACCACTCATTCAAAAGAGTGTATCGAAGCTTTTAACGAAGCAAATCAAGAAAATGAAGGGGTTTATCTGGAACTTTATCGAGATCAGAAGAAAAATATTATTTCTGTTATGAAACGCGATTATAATCAGCTTAGATATTCTTTAACTCACGAGGCTAAAATCCGCGGTGAGTAAAAGTCTTCTTATTGTAGAAAGTGTCAACGATCAGTATTTTATTGAAGGGCTGATTGAATATTTAAAACTTAATGTAAAAGTAGGATCTCCAATATGTAATATTGATGATTACGAGTGTCTGGGTGGTTTAGGTAATCTTTCCAGCCGATTAAAAGATTTAAAAAAGGAGATCGGGTCTAAAGGGCTGAAAAGGGTTGGTATACTTATAGATGCTGATAGGGATGGAATTGAAAATCGCATTAATCTTATTAATGGTGCAATGAAGGAAATATGTTCTGATGTTTCTTTTACCCGGATAAATGAGCTTAAACATAGCCAAGAACTTGATGTCGATTTTATTTGTTATATTATCAATGTTAATGGTTACGGTGAGCTTGAGACGCTTCTAAAAACAATTAAATCTGAAGATTCAACTTTTGCAGATTGTTTAGAATCCTGGCGGGAATGTGTTAAAAATTTTAGAAAAGAGATTAAAGATAAAGAGTTTAATAAGTTTTGGATTCAGATTTATTTTCGTTACGATTGCTGTACTGAGGAAGAAAAGAAACGAGCAGGTAAAAATTGTAATAATGAAAATTCACTAAAAAAGAAGATCTGGAACTTTGAAGATTCTGCATTAGACGGTTTAAAGGAATTTTTAAAATTGCTCGCATAGCTTGGATATAAAATGATATTAAAAATAGTCTAAGAAAGGTGAGGTTTTAAAATGATCAAAGTTGGGGATTGTTATATCTCTCATGATAGATTGAAGGATATTGTTTATTTAAGAAGGAGTAAAATAGAAAGGTAACTGTTAAATTTTCAGGTTCAGGTGTTTCTGAGCATTTTCAATTTTTATGCTGCAATGAAGTAAGTGATGAAGAATTTGAAAATTTATTAAAAGAGATAAATGATGGAAACAAATGATAAAAAGAGTTTTTAAAGATTTAAAATCATAGAGAAATTATACAGTCAAATTTAAATTTTCAAAAGGTGCATAATATTGATAAAGTGAACCATTATAAAGTCATATTGGAATCTCAAGAAGAGGGTGGGTATACTGCAGTCGTTCCAGCTCTTCCTGGATGCATTTCTGAGGGCGAGACTTTTAAAGAAGTGCTTCAGAATACAAAGGAAGCGCAAGAGCTTTATCTTGAAAGTCCTACAGAAGATAAGCTCCCAATTCCTGAAGATAAAAGTATAGTAGAGGAAGTGATTGTCTGAAAAAGCTAGCAAATCTTAGAAGTGATGAAGTAATTAAAGAACTTCTGAAATCTGTCTTTTTGGAGCCGAGGCAAAAGGGGAGTAGTAAGCTTTAAAAGAGGTGAATTACGAGTAACTGTACCAATTCATTCAAAAGAGCTGAAAAAAGGAACATTAAGTAGCATTATTAAGCAATCGGGACTTAGAATAGAGTAGTTTTTTAAGCCTCTCTGATTCAGTAAAATTTTTAATTATTCAAAGTGTTTTGGATATATAATACTTTTGTAGTATAAATTGAAACTGAGAGGTTTTATGAGGATAACCACTAGTATTAGAATTGACAAAGACAATAAAGAGTTCGTAAAGAATTTTTTAAACGCTACAGTCTTACATTAAGCGATGGTATAAATATGTTTTTGAGCAAGTTGGCCATGGATAAAAAGCTCCCCTTTGATTTAGAAATGTTTCAGGAAGAAACACAAAAATCTATCAAACAATCTCAAGAGTCTGACGTAACCTACCATAAAGATACAGAAGAACTCATGAAAGATATTAGAGGTTAGCGATATTAAACTTTCAAAAACCAGAAACTTTAAAAAACACTATTTGCAAAGAGTTAATTTAGATTGCGACAAAATATTTGTATATGTTGTAGATAAGTTACTAAAAAATCAGCCTTTAGAGAAAAAATTCAAAGACCATGCTTTAGTTGGCAATTTTTCAAACTTAAAAGAATGTCATTTAAAGCCGGATTTATTGCTAATATACCAATTATTAGATGATGAGTTACGATTGATTGATATTGGGTCTCATTCGTAAATTTTTAAATAAACTTATAAAAAAAATTTTAAATTTATTCAATACTCAAACTCCCACTTATCACTCCTGCATTGTAATTTATACTGACATTTGACACTTCTCCGTCTACTGGAGATTTTATCTCAAGCCTTGATATGTGCTTATTGTTATTTTCAATCTGCGCGCTTAATTTAGCCTGTTCAGACTGAACGCTTGCAATCTCAAGTTCTTCGTTTGTCTTCAGAAATGCTATATCACTCTCTATATTTTTTACTGCCTGTTCAGAGATTAAGCCTTCTGAATAAAGCCTTTTATTTAATTCAAGTTCTTTATATTTGCTCTCAAGCTTTTCCTTGTAGCCTGCCTGTATCTTTGATATAGAGCCTTCAAGCTTGGCATAATCTATGATATTCTTTTCATTTTCTAAATTTAAAGCGTCCTGCTCTTTCGATGATATGGCCAAAACATCGCCAATTCTAACCTTCTGGCCAACTTTGACCTTTATATCTGAAATGTCCATTGCATTGAAGCTGATTTTGATTTTATTAAGATCGTCTGAAATATTTTTCTCAGCATAGCTTTTTACCCCTGGATTGTATTGAAGCTCTGCGCTATGCGCTGCATTCTTATATATCTTTTTCTCATATCTGATTACAAGCTTGCCGCTGGTTATGTGAGTATTCTTTAGCCTGTCCAAGTCCTCCAGCCTTGCAAATTGCAAGTTTATACACTTCTGGATAAGTTTTATAGGGTTGTACTCTGTCGGATATGATGCTATATGATAGTTTTCGTCGTCTGTGTAGATGTCGCCTGTGATAAATACCCTTGTATCAGGGTCTTTTATGCTACTCTCAATGTCTGAAATTATCTTCTTTATATTCGTCCTGTAAACGCTTATATTCTTATTTGATATCAAGATATTTTCTCCTGTTTTTTCTTCCATTGAAAACGGCTGTATGTTATCAGTTAAGCCCTTGCCTACGCTATAAAGATAGCCAGTCTCTGGATCTTCTACCACTACTGAGTTTGCGCCAAGCCAGCCAATAGCCTTAAATTTTTTATCAATCTTTTCGTGCGTAACGTTGTGTATGCCTTTTACGTAAACGATTGTTTCTTTTTCTGATGCTTCATATTTCACGTCCGACAGTGCGCCTACAGGGTTCTGTATGATAGAGTGGATTATTTTTTTGTAGCTGTCTGTCGGCAGGCAGATGAGAAAGAAAATAAAAAATATACAGGCTAATATTCTCTCAGACTTGCTCCCCCTGATAAATCCTCTAAATACCGCATCTTTTTTCGTGATAAGTGAAAATCTTATAAATGCTGGATAAAACAATCTCACCCCTTTGACAGAAAAGCTCTCCAACATCAAATGAGAAATATATCCTTGCTCTAAACTGAGTAGGTATATAGCGTTAAATTTAAATACATAAAAGACTGCGTTTATTGCTACCGAGTAAATCAGATAACACAATATTGAGTTTGCAAAGTCTATTACTTCGTTTCGGCTAAAAGTAAGCCTATTAAATATATTAAAGGTTGAGGATTTTCTGATTTTGAAAAGTATCTCAGGAGCTGAGCCTGCCAAGCTGCCAAATACTGCCAAAAAATAAAAAAATACGTCTATCCTTATGTCGTATGGCAATAGTATCCTGACCAGCTGGATAAATAATAGCGAAAAAGCTATATGAGAGTAGACGCTCATAAAATCATCTCCATTTCTTTTATTTTCAACTCATCAACTGTCTCTCCAAGCCTGCTTTTTATATCAAGTAGTTCTGTGCTAACTCTTTCTACTTCATCTCTTGTGATAAGCCCTGCGTCATATCTTTCGCGTATAATTTTCGCCTGTGCCCCTTTTAGCTTTAGTTGTGCGTTTAGATTTTCAATTAAGTTTCTTAGCCTCTTTATTTCTGCTATCTTGGCGCTATACTCAATGGCCAATTTCTTTCTTACGTCTTTCAGATTAGCCTCTCTTTGCTTTACCTCTATTTGTGCAAGCTTCACTTTTTCTTTGTATGTAGAGGTATTTAAAAATATGTCAGTTATATTGCCTGATACCGATAAGCCTGATGTAACATAGCCTTTCGCTGGGTCATATCCAGAGTGATAGCGTATCTCTGGCTCTGATGCTTTTTTCAACTCTTTCTTTTGGATCTCAAGGTTTATCTTGGCCTTATCGTAGTCGTTCTGAGCTGTGATGTATTGATTGTTCTTGGCTATATAGTCCTCAAGCGTCACAATCTCATTTGCGCAGGCTTTATGGTAGGCTAAAAATAAAAACAATATAGCTAAGATTAACTTCATATAGTTATACCTAAAAATAATTTATTGTTTTGTATATTTGCCGTTAAAAATCCTGATTGACTAGAAATCTTAAATATTCTGACCCCTGCCTTCACAGTAAGGCTCTTTTCTTCATAAGAAATGCCTATAAGCTTTTTCTCATCGTTGATTGAAAGATAAATATTAGGCTCTATGTGTTTATTTTGCCTTGTTATATTTGTATAAAGGCTAATAGTTGTACTTTTGCCTTCATCAGCTTCTAAATCTTTCTCTACTGTAGCTGATATAGAACAGTTGCCTGTGGTCTGATAAACAAGTGAAAAAGAGTTATTAAAATCTGCAATGTCAAAGTATCTATCTAAGCTAAATGTAGACTGCACTTTGTTTGACTTTACAAGCGTGTGCCTAATATTAAAATCAAATAACTTTTTGTAGCTTGACAGCTGGTATGTTGGATAGCCTTTATTGAAGTTAGCGCATATGTCAGATTTGACTGTCTTAAAATATACGCTCTGGCTTATTAACAATGTCTTTTTTTGTGTAATCTCTGAATTTACAGTTGAGAAATAATTTTCAAGCTTAAATCTCCTGTGCTCAAATTTGTTATATATACTGCTTCCTGTGATAGCTTTCGTGTTCTTGTCAAATTCAGTTCCAAGTGATGTCTCTAATTCGCCTGCAATATATCTGGTTCCAAATATAATATTTTCTTTCTTTCTCTCTTTGTCCGTGCTATCTATATAGTAGTAGTGTATGCCGTTCTCTTCTGAATTGTCCGCAACTGCATAATAATATCTTGTCAGATATTTTGCCTTTGGCTTAGTGAATAATGTCCTCTTTTCTTCTTCTGGATATTCGTATACCATGCCTGTGAAATACTCAAAGCCCTTTTCTTTTTCTTTTAGTGATAAGCCCTGTGCATATCTTTGATAGTGTCCAGCCTGAATATAGCAATCTCCAACTGTATATGACATAAAATCATCTTCAGCGCTAATATTGGCTTTATTGTTAGTAATATCTAAGCTTGTTATATCAGCATAAGCTATATTATTTAGAGACAAAAATATAAAAATTAGCAAAGTAATCCACATATTGTCAACAACTTATCCACAGGTTATCCACATATTGTCAGATAATTTTCCTGAAATATTGATAGTAGATAAACCTAAACAAGAAGAATATAGCGCCCATTGATCCAGCAAAGATATAGGTATCCTCGTCGTTTAATCCAAGCGCTATAAATCTAAGCATTATGAAGATAAATCCAAAGCCAAGAAGTATAGGAATTATGGACACATAGTTTGCGCCGTCGTATCTTAAAGAGTGCAGCGGCTCGCCATCAGACAATCTCCTTGCTAACTCTTCAGCGCCATTTAGGTTCCCGCAGGCAAGCGTATAAACGTGGTTTGCCTCATCGGGTAAAATCTTATACTTTTTCGCAATATATTTTAAAATCTTCTCTTTCTGGTAGGAAAGCTTTATCTCTTTCCCGTGCTTAAAAAAATTTGGTATTATCTTCCCGGTAGGCAGACTCGTACAGCAGATAAAAACATCATTTTTTTCAAGCATTGCTTGAACGAATATCGCGAAGCTATCTGTCAGCTTTTCTGCGTGATTTATGTAAAATGGCTGATTTAGACTTTTTAGCTCTTCTGCAAAATCGTATATGTTTAAACCCTTTGTCTCAACGTTTAAATTTTTCAATACCTGCTTTATACAAGTGCTTGGCGGGGTAGGATTGTCAATATATACCCCGAACCTGTTTTTCATAATGGACTTTAGATATCTCTCTCCTAAGCCAGAGTTGTCTATAATGAAATAAAATGTGCCCAAAATATTATCTCCCTTCTTAATTGTCACAAGCCACTACTGCGCAGTAGTGGCTTGTGCTTTTCTCCCTATTTAGAGATTAGGTTTATTGTTTGAAGAGCGAATGTCGTATTTGCATTAGGTACTATCGTCTCCCTTATTGACTGGTATCCTGATTTACTCACTCTGATAGGTACCTGTAATATCCCGTTTGCAGGCACTACTATGCTAAACTCGCCGTTTGCATTTGTAACGGTTTCAGGATATCCTGTCTCTCTAAGCGGTGCACTAACCTTTGCATTGGCCACTGGATTGCCCACTGCGTCCAGAACCTGTCCCGTGATAGTGGCTGTAGTTGTAGGCAGTACGTCTACAGTCACATTCTCATTTGCTACATTTGTAGTGTCTTTGGTTACGCTAAACTGTCCTGTGGCAGATGTATTCTTTATACCGTGGCCGTTTACTCTGACATAGTAGTTATACGTAGATGTGTCAGCAGGCTTGATAGCCTTTAGCGCATAAGTGCCGTCTGTCGCAGTAGTGGCCTGATCTACTACATATTTTGACATTGTCGAGCTGCCAAAGCGTGGATCCTCTTTCATCAGCTGAACTACCAAGCCGCCTATTCCATTGCCAGAGCCATCAGCTACTTTGCCTGTAACTGCTGCAGTGCCTCCTACGGAAGGTATAGCCTTTATAGATACGTTTTTGTTTTTGGTAGTGATAGATACGGCTTTGTCGATTCCAACGTATCCTGTCTCTTTAACCTCGACTGTATAAGTTCCAGAGTTAACCCCTGTAAAAAGAAACCTACCAGCGCTGTCAGCGGTTACCTCCTGAAGAACATTTCCAGAGCTGTCTTTCAGGTCCACAGTAGCGCCTGCCAGTGTCGCTGCCGTCTCACTGTCTACAATCTTGCCTTTGATGTCCATTGCGTTAGCTGCTGTTGCAAGAATTAGTAAGCTTGAGCCAATCATTAAACCGCTTAAAAGTTTGTTCATTGTAATCCTCCCTTATATTATTTGTTTTTGTAAAGCCAAAATCTAAATAAGCACAAGCAAATTGCATCACCTCTTTATGATTAATTGTCAAAATAATAAATCATACATGATAATTTGTCAATAGATAATTTGTCAAGGTTGAAAATTGAAAATTAATGGCTTGGTTTGATTGATAATTTTTAAATTAAAAGATTTTTGAGGCATTGCCAGAGTTTTGTAATATAATCTAATCTTTGACACTTGGACAGAACAAAAATCCTTGTAAACCTTGATATTTAAGGCTTTTTAGGACTTAGTATTTATGTAAAAAATGCGTAATTTTTTAGATAATAAATTTGTTGCAGGTTTAACCTGTACCCCTTTGTCAAGTCAATTTTTTTATTTTCCTTATTCCTCATTTAGGCTGCCTCCTCCAAACCAGCCATATAAACGCTCATAGGTGTTTTATAACCTAAACTTGCATGTGGTCTTCTGTAGTTATAAAAGTAAATGTATTCTCTTATACCATCTTTAGCCTCCCTTATGGTTGAATAATTTATTAAATAAATATTTTCATATTTTAGACTTCTCCAAAACCTTTCGATTATTATGTTATCGTAAGCCCTACCTTTTGAATCCATAGATATTTCTACACCTGTTTTAAGAAGTATGGATATAAACTCATCTGATGTATATTGAGAACCTTGATCAACATTAAAGACACCTGGTTTACCATAAACAGATATTGCATCGTTTAAAGTGTCAACAACAAGTTTTGTATCTATTGAGTTGGATAACTTGTGCGAGAGTATTGTTCTTGTGTTCCAATCTATTATTGCACAAAGGTAAACAAAGCCATTTTTTAACTTAACCCATCTTCGTCAAAAACCTCCTGAATTTAGCTAAAATACCGTACCCCTAAAAACCCAAACGTTATCCAAAAGCCATCTTTTATAGTAATATTTGTCATTTTGTTCAAAAAG
>NZ_JBAGBW010000037.1 GCF_039822205.1 Thermodesulfobium sp. 4217-1 | reverse complement strand
GCTCTGAATACGGTAAACTGAATTCTGGTAGCAGTTATGGTAATAGCTTATATCAGAGTTTAGTAGGTTTAGAGTGACGGTGGTGTTTTTTGGTTTTTCTTTTTTGCTATACTTGTATGTAGAGACGTTTGAATTTGTTGACGCGCTTTTTAGTCTGATTGTAGATGTAGATTTTTATTGACGAAGAAAAAATGATTTTAGGGAGGAATTGAATTGTCTTTAAAAGAAGAAGCGTTAATTTTTCACAGAAAGACTAAAGGCAAAATAAGTGTGGAGAGTAAATCAGTTGTTGAAAATGCTCACGATCTTTCTTTGGCTTATAGCCCTGGGGTGGCTGAGCCTGTAAAGGAAATCGCATTCGATCCAGAGATGGCATACTATTATACCTCAAAGTGGAATATGGTAGCCGTTGTTACTGATGGAAGCGCAATTTTGGGTCTGGGAAACCTTGGGGCTCTGGCATCTCTTCCTGTTATGGAGGGGAAGGCCGTTCTGTTCAAAAAATTTGGAGGGGTTGATGCCTTTCCAATTTGTTTGAACACAAAGGACACAGAAAAGATAATTGAGACTGTTAAGCTCTTAGAGCCTGTTTTTGGGGGTGTAAATCTGGAAGACATCAGCGCTCCCAGATGTTTTGAGATAGAAAAGGTTCTCAGAGAAGAGCTCTCTATTCCAGTATTTCACGACGATCAGCATGGTACGGCGATAATTACTCTGGCTGGCCTATACAATGCTCTAAAGATTGTCGGGAAAAAGATCGGAGAGATAAAGGTAGTAATAAATGGTGCTGGTGCAGCAGGAATTTCTATAGCAAAGCTTCTAATTCACATGGGCGTAAAAGACGTAATACTTTGTGATACAAAGGGCGCTATATATAGCGGAAGACCTCAGGGGATGAACCCATATAAGGATGAGATTGCGCAAATTACAAATTCTGAGATGGAAAAAGGGACTCTTGCAGATGCTATGAAGGGCTCAGATGTTTTTATAGGGGTTTCTGCAAGGGACGTGGTTAACCAAAAGATGGTAAAGTCTATGGCAAAGGATCCTATAATTTTTGCATGCGCAAATCCAGATCCTGAAATCAATCCAAATGCTGCAAAAGAAGCGGGAGCAGCAGTAGTAGCCACAGGCAGATCTGACTTTCCAAATCAGATAAATAACGTTTTGGGCTTCCCCGGTTTGTTTAGAGGAGTCCTTGATGTAAGGGCAAGGGTTATAAACGACGACATGAACGTAGCAGCGGCAGTTGCAATTGCAGACTTTGTAGATGATAGCAAGCTTTCACCTGATTATATCGTTCCATCTCCATTGGATCTTGAAATATATCCGCGCGTAGCAGCAGCAGTAGCAAAGGCGGCTATGAAATCTGGTGTGGCAAGGTTTGCAATTTTGCCCATCGATGTTGAGCTTAATGCGCGCAGGTTATTAGGACTTAGTTAGGAGGCGTTATGTTAAAAGATGTGCCAGAATTAAAGCCATACAAGATATTTTCAGGAAGTTTTCTCTTTTATGTTCATAGGATCACCGGTTTGTTGCTTGGACTTTATTTTTTGTTTCACATATTCTATCTATACGGGATAAAGTTTGCTGAGCCATCTCTGATACCATTTTTTGAATCTATGCACGCTTTTCATGAGAGCCTTAAAGTGATAATCAATCCAGGCGTAGCCTTTATTGCAGTTTTTCACGTTATGAACGGAATAAGAATCATTGCTTTTGAGTTTCAGCCAGCACTTGCTATCAAAGAAAGGCAGGTTGGCTGGTCTTATTGGGTGATTGGCATAACTATTATTGCTTTTATGGCAAAAATAGCACAGTCAATAATATTTGGTTAGGAGGTCGATGTGAATTATACTCGTTCACTTATGCGTGCGAACGCGAAAAATATATGGTTTTGGCAACGCATTAGTGCTGTTGCACTTATAATTTTACTTGTATTGCATGTTTTTAAGTTTGCACTATTTTTCCCTGTTCATGTAGCTTTTGCTGCTTTTGTGTGTATACATCTGTACATTGGTATGGTTACCATTACAAGGGAATACATTAAAAAACCAACTCTTAATACCTTTCTAAATATGGTATATATAGTACTTTTCTTGGTTATGTTTTTTGCTGCTTTTAGAATTGCAGAGGTTACTTTTTAATTATTAATTTTGAGAGTTGAAAGGAGCTTGAAGTGGAAGATCCAAAAATTTTAACTGAAAATGTGGTAGATGTACCATTAAGAAATGTTCACAAGCACGATGTCATTATAATTGGCGCAGGACTTGCTGGCCTTTGGGCTGCCATAAAATGTAAGAGCGCTGGCCTTGATACTGCATGTATGACGAAGCTTTCTATGCCTCAAAGATCTCACTCCACTGCTGCACAGGGCGGCATTGCAGCGAGCCTGGGGAGTTTGGAAGAAGACCACTGGGAATGGCATATGTTTGACACCGTAAAAGGATCTGACTTTTTGGCCGATCAAGATGCGGCTGAAATATTGGTAAAGGATGCTATTACTGTTGTTAGAGAATATGAGCATATGGGGGCTCCATTTTCAAGGACTCCTGATGGGCTTATTGCTCAGAGAAAATTTGGCGGTCATGTAAAAGATTTTGGAAGAGGAGGACCTGTTCTAAGGGCATGTTATGCAGCAGATAGAACTGGTCACGTGCTCCTTCACACACTTTGGCAGAAGGCAATGGAGCTGGGAGTAAGATTTTACACCGAGATGTTTGCAGTTAGCCTTATTACTGATGGACCAAAGTGTGCTGGAGTAGTTACCTGGGATACAAAAAACGGCGGTCTGCACGCGTTTAAAGCGAAGGGAACGCTTATTGCTACTGGCGGATATGGTAGAGCATGGAAGATTACTGCTACATCTTACTCATATACTGCTGATGGCCAGTATATGGCTCTGAGGGCAGGTGTACCCCTTGAAGATATGGAGTTTTTCCAATTTCACCCAACAGGCCTGTTCGATAGAGGCATCTTGATGACAGAGGGCTGTAGGGGTGAGGGAGGATTTCTCATAAACGATTTGGGCGAGAGGTTTATGAAAGACTATGCCCCTGCAAAGATGGAACTTGCTCCAAGAGATATAGTAAGTAGAGCTATAACGAGCGAAATAGAGGCAGGAAGAGGAATTAAAGGCGGACCATATATACATTTGGATATTAGACACCTTGGAGCCGAGATAATAAACACAAGGCTCCCTCAAATAAGAGAGATATCTATAAAATTCGCAGGAGTTGATCCTATACAGGAGCCAATACCAATAGTTCCTACTGCACATTATTCTATGGGCGGCATTCCTACAGACATTGACGGGAGAGTTCTGTTTGACGGCAAGAGCCAGATATTTGCTGGATTATACGCTGCAGGCGAATGTGCTTGCGTGAGCGTTCACGGTGCAAATAGACTGGGTTGCAACTCTACTCTGGATGCGTCGGTATTTGGTAGGCGTTGTGGAATAGCAATCGTTAAAGATTTTCCAAACCTTGAGCATCTGCCGCTTGAAGAGGACAGTGCAAAGATGGCAAGTGAGGAAATAGGGTTTATACTGAATCAGAAAGGTTCTATAAAGCCTGTAGAGATAAGGGATGAACTGCAGGCGGGCATGCAAAATTATGTTGCTGTGTTCAGAGAAGAAAAAGGACTTTCAAAAATGGTATCTGTAATCGGCGATATGCACAACAAGATGTCTCAGATGTATATCAGCGATAAGACTCTCGCGTACAACACTACATTAATGGAAGCAATGGAGCTAAGGCATTTGATAGCTGCAGCAGAAGCAGTTACGTATGGCGCTTTGAGCAGAACAGAATCAAGAGGTGCTCAGGCAAGGCGCGATTTCCCAAAGAGGGATGATGAAAATTGGCTTAAACATACTTTATACTTCAGAGATAAGTCTGGTTTCAGATTTGACTACAAAGATGTCAATCTTTCTAGATTTGTGCCTGAAGAGAGAAAGTATTAGGAGGTAGTCGTGGGCAATTTATATAAACTTACAATTTTCAGATATGATCCAGATTCAAATAAGACTTCTACGAGTAAGTATGAAGTAGAAGTTACCGAAAGTCACTGGACACTGCTCGACGTTTTTAGGTATATCAAGAACAACCTTGATGATACCTTGACTTTTAGGTATTCCTGCGGGCAGGGCATCTGTGGCTCTTGTGCAGTGACTGTTAATGGGAGGAGCATCCTTGCTTGTGAGACTCAGATGAAATTTCTGGACAGCTTTGATCTTGTGATCGAGCCTCTTAGGGGATTTCCTGTGATTAGAGACCTTGTTGTAGATCATAGCTTGCTTGATGAGAAGGTTAGGGCGGTAATGCCCTGGCTGGTTTGTAAGAAAGATCCAGAATCTGACAAAGAAAGATACCAGTCTATTGACGACAGGGCAAAACTCGATGGTCTCTATGAATGTATAGTCTGTGGCTCTTGCATTGCAGCCTGCCCTACATTCTGGAAAAATAAAACTTTTCTTGGTCCGCAATCACTTCTGTATGCCTGTAGATTTATGTTAGATTCCAGAGATGAAGGCAAAAATGAGAGATTTGAAACCCTTGCTGACAAGGACGGCATATATGGATGTCATACCATATTCAATTGTATGGAGGTCTGCCCCAAGGAGCTAAATCCTGGCAAGGCCATACTTGAATTGAGAAAGATGTTTATGAACGAAGAATCATAACTGGTGAAGGATGCAATTTTTTCTGTTTTGTGTGAGGGTGAGGAACAGCTTCACCCTCTTTTTTATTATCGTTTTAAGATATAAAATGTTGTGAGTTATATTTAAAATAATCTATATAAAATTTAATATTTTATGGAGGAACTATGCCTATTCAAGAAAGAGTAAAGCTAAGAGAACTTTCAGCAGAGGATAGGATCTGTAATTATAACGAAATATCATTGGGACTTAGTGAAAAAGAATTGGAATATGAGGCAAACAGATGCTTGCAGTGTAAAAAGCCAAGCTGTATAAAGGGTTGCCCTGCGGGGCTTAATATCCCCAGATTTATAAAACTCGCCAGAGAGAAAAAGTTTAACGAGGCCCTTTCTGAAATACTCGAAATTAATCCGTTTAGCGCAACCTGTGCCAGAGTTTGTCCTTATGGCTTTCAATGTGAGGGGAGCTGCGTGCTGAACAAGACTGGAAGGCCCATTGCAATAGGGGCTATTCACAGATTTATATCAGATTACGGCGAATATCAATTGAAAATGGTAGCTGACAAGGAGAAAATAAAAGGGAAAGTTGCAATAATAGGTGGTGGTATTGCTGGATTGAGCGCTGCCTATGAGCTTTCAAGATATGGCGTAGAAGTAGATATCTATGAGTCCAGACCAGTGATTGGCGGCCTTGCGAGGGCATGTATTCCTCCATATAGGCTGGCCAGGGAAGTTTTAGATAGAGAGATAGTGTACATATTGTCTCATGGGGCAAAGATAAAAAATAATATCGCAGTTGGAAAGGATATACCTCTCACAGAGTTTTTCAATATATATGATTATGTTATTCTTGCAGTTGGAGCAAGCAAGTGCTGGTCCTTGAAGCTGCCGTCAAATGAAGAGGATGATTTTTTCGCATACTCAGCAATAGAATTTATTGAGAACTATATGTTCAGAAAAAAAATATTCGATAGAACTTTAAAAATTCTTATTATCGGCGGCGGAAATACCGCTATAGATGTGGGCAGGATATCGATAAGGGAAGACCTTTTTCCAACCATTGTCTACAGAAGAGGAAAAGCACAGATGCCAGCCCTGCCCAAGGAGATAGAAGAGGCTGAGGATGAGGGAGTAAGCTTCAAATTTTTTGAAGTTCCAAAGAGAGCTATTCTTGAAAATGGTAAATTCAAGGGTATAGAAGCCCTTCAGGCCAGATTGGGAGCGCTAGATAGCAGCGGTAGGCCGAGTTTTGAAATCATTGAAGGCAGCGAACATTTTATAGAAGGCGATGTTTTGGTCTCTGCGATAGGTCAGGAGGTTGACCCTGAAGTCTTAATGGGTTGTGACCTTCATTTGGAAAGAGGCCTTTTGCCGCACGATTTTGGAGGAGAGTATGAAGACAAAATTCTTTCATGCGGCGATGCCGTTAGCGGTCCTTCTGTGGTCGTAAAGGCCATGAAAAACGGTCTTGAGGTCGCAAGAGACGTGATTGGAAGGTTGGACAAACGCAACCCTTAGAGCGTAATTATTATATAATTTTATCTTGTGAAGCAGTAATATTTTATTTAGGAGGAAAACATGAGGAGTTTATCCGTTGAGATAATAGAAGACGCTGTAAGAAAGATGGTTATGGACGCAAATTATAACGCACCCGAAGATGTAAAAAGGGCTTTCGATATTGCACTTGAAAAAGAAGAGTCTGAGGTGGCAAAAAAGATATTTTTAGAGTTTAAAGAAAACCATAAATTAGCATCGGAAGAGAAACTTGGAATATGTCAGGATACAGGTCTTGCTGTGATATTTCTGTTTCTTGGTCAGGACGTACATCTTGTTGACGGCGATATATACGAGGCTGTCAATAGAGGCGTTGAGAAAGGTTATACTGAGGGGTACTTGAGAAAATCAACGTGTGATCCGTTTACCAGGAAGAATTTAGGCACGAATACGCCGGCAATCGTCCACATAAAATTTATACCTGGCGACAAGGTAAAAATAGTAGTTATGCCAAAGGGCGGCGGAGCAGAGAACATGAGTGCCTTAAGGATGTTCGCTCCTTCAGCAGGTCTTGAGGGCGCTATGGATTTTGTGGTTGAGACGGTTAGAAAGGCGGGTCCAAATCCTTGTCCTCCTACCATCATAGGAGTGGGAATAGGCGGCAATTTTGAGAGAGTGGCCTTTTTGGCGAAAAGGGCACTTCTAAGGCCTATTGGTTCAAAAAACCCTGACGAAAGGTTGGGCTCTATAGAGGGCGAACTATTTGAGAGAATAAACAAGCTTGGCATCGGCGCCATGGGGCTTGGAGGCAGAGTAACCTCTCTTGCGGTTCACGTGGAGCTCGAACCATGCCATATAGCATCTTTCCCCGTGGCTGTAAACATAGAATGCAATGCACACAGGCACAAGAGCGTAGAATTATAAGTTATATTTTTGCTATTATATGTCTTATAGTGTCAGGATTAACCAAATTTTGGATTTATAGGCTTTATGAATAAAGAAGATTATTATAAAATATATCCACCTGTTGTGCCTATAATTGAAAGATTTCCAGGGCTTATCGACCTGGCCAAGCCTCTTGACGTCATTCTTGAAGAAAGTGGCGTAGAAGTGTCGACAATTGACTTCCCATCTATTATGGGGCTTTGTGTTAAGAGAGGTTCAAGGTCGTTTATAGGCTATAAAGAAGGTGTGGCTCCTCATATTAAAGAAGAGATATTATTGCAC
Organism: Thermodesulfobium sp. 4217-1; assembly: GCF_039822205.1. NCBI lineage: Bacteria > Pseudomonadati > Thermodesulfobiota > Thermodesulfobiia > Thermodesulfobiales > Thermodesulfobiaceae > Thermodesulfobium > Thermodesulfobium fumaratoxidans. The sequence continues at coordinate 3,464 of NZ_JBAGBW010000037.1, read as the reverse complement.
GAGGTGGCCCATTTGGTTTTGCACGATGAGAACACGCTTTGTCTGATCGGCGATATGGTTAGCAAATTGGAAATCGAAGCGTGGAGGGTAGCTGCCGTAATCCTTATCCCTGAAAAATATAAATTTGAAATAGATAAAGAAGATGATTACTGTATAGATAATTATTTAGTTTCTCAAGAAGACGCTATACGATCTCCAATGCTTATACACATTAGAAATTCTATGAGCATATAAATAGGCAAAAAAGACTTTGTAACAGATATTCCTTTATAATAAATTTACTTAAAATATAATACGATCTTTGAAAAGGAGTATATAGTTTGGATAACATAAGAAATTTTTCAATTATAGCCCATGTGGATCACGGTAAATCTACCCTTGCCGATAGGATATTGGTTAAATCACATGTGGTAAGCGAGAGAAAGCTCGTTCCTCAGATGCTTGACAATATGGATATAGAGAGGGAGCGAGGCATAACAATAAAGGCAAGAGCTGTCAGACTCGATATTAACTGGAAGGGCAAAGACTATATCCTAAATCTTATCGATACGCCTGGTCACGTTGATTTTTCTTATGAGGTTTCCAGATCGCTTGCAGCATGTGAGGGCGCAATCTTATTAGTGGATGCTACTCAGGGGATAGAGGCTCAGACTTTGGCACATGGTCTTCTTGCAATGGATCAAGATCTTGTTCTAATCCCTGTGGTGAACAAGATAGAGCTCCCTACTGCTGATGTGGAGGGGACCAAAAGAGAGCTGATTGACGTTTTTGGCTTTAACGAAGACGAGATTATACTCGCAAGCGCAAAAGAAGGTACTGGGGTAGACGAGATAATCTCTGCAGTAATTGATAGAATTCCTCCGCCAAAGGGAGACTCAGATGAGCCATTGTCCGCATTGATTTTTGATTCCCATTATGACTCTTATAGAGGAGTAGTGGCCTATGTGAGGATATTTGATGGTGAGCTAAGAAATGGTATGGATATAAAGTTTCACTCTACAAAGAAGACCTTTGAAATACAAGAAATTGGGTTTTTCAGAATGCAGCCAGAGAAAACTGATATCTTGAGGGCTGGAGAAGTTGGATATATAGCTGCAAATATAAAAAATATAGAGGATGCAAGAGTAGGAGACACTATTGAGGATGAAAAAAGACCTACAAAAAGGGTTCTGAAAGGCTTTAAGGATCCGCTTTCAATGGTCTTTTGCGGACTGTATCCTATAAATACAGATGAATATGCACTTTTGAAAGACGCTATTATGAAGCTAAAGCTTAATGACGCCTCTTTGGTTTATGAGCCAGAGACATCCATAGCGCTTGGTTTTGGATTTAGGTGCGGATTTTTAGGGATGCTTCACATGGAAGTGGCTATTGAGAGAATTAAAAGAGAATTTAACATTGATCTTATTATTACACCGCCCTCTGTCGTTTTTGAAGCCATAAAGCAAAATGGAGAGGTATTAACAATACACAATCCACTGAAGATGCCTGATCCAGGCACTATAGTTTCTATAAAAGAGCCCTATGTTAAGGTATCAATTTTTTCTCCCGCAGAGCACATAGGAGCTATTATGGAGCTGTGCACCAATAAAAGGGGCAGCTATATAGACATGGAGTATCTTGAAGCGAAAAGGGTAATAATGAGATTTGAGATGCCGTTGTCAGAGGTAATTTTGGACTTTTTCCCACTTTTGAAAACTAGAACAAGGGGATATGCCTCCCTTGATTATGAATTTATTGGCTATAGAGATTCAGATCTTGTTAGGTTGGACATCTTGGTCAATAAGGATAGTGTAGATGCCCTATCATCAATAGTACACAGGAGCAAGGCTCAAGAGGTTGGAACGAAGATTGTCTCTTCTTTGAGGAGACTGATACCAAGGCATATGTTTGAGATACCAATACAGGCTGCCGTTGGTTCAAGAATTCTTGCGAGAGAAAATATCGCAGCAATGAAAAAGAATGTTTTACAAAAATGTTACGGTGGAGATATCACGCGAAAGAGAAAGCTGCTTGAAAAGCAAAAAGAAGGAAAAAAGAAGATGAAGATGATAGGGGATGTCCAGATTCCTCAAGAAGTCTTTTTTGAGATGTTAAAAAGCTCTGGCGATCAGAAAAAATAGTGGATATTAGAATAAATAATAAGCTTTATAAAGAATAGAGAAATATGGTTCAATACGAGAATATAAGCATACAAAACACGCTTGAAAGTTTGGGTATCTATATTCACATACCTTTTTGTGAAAAGAGATGTAACTATTGCCACTTTTTTTCAAAGGTTTCAACAGAGGATCAAATTGATATCTTTTTTGATGCCTTAATTTCTGAAATAGAATATTCTGAACAAACTAATAGAAACTTATTAGAGAACTCATTTGTCGACAGCATATATTTTGGAGGGGGCACTCCTTCACTAATTAAGCCCGATCTGTTGAAAAATTTACTAACAATACTTCAGTTGAAGTTTAATATAAAAGATCCAGAAATTACGCTGGAGGCTAATCCAAAATCATTTTTAAAAAATTATAAAGATAAAGAGGATATATTTTTTAATAGATTAAGTCTTGGGATTGTGTCCTTTCAGGATGAAGAGTTATCCAATCTCAATAGAGATAACTTTGGCTACGATGCGCTGAAATTATCGAAAAGACTTGGAATTGATAATGTAAGCGTAGATCTACTGATAGGAATACCCGGGCAGACCTTAGATACCCTTACAAATTCCTTAGATACCATTTGTACATTTGACAATATAAATGGCGTTTCTATCTACCCATTGGAAGCAGATTTTGTTCTGCCAGATGAGACGGTTCTTGAATTTATGAGATATTCTAAGGAGTATCTGTGCAAGAAAGGATATATTAGATACGAAATTGCCAATTACGCGAAAGATGGCTATTTTTGTAGACATAACTTAAAATATTGGAAATATATGAACTTTTTGTCATTTGGACCGTCTGCTGCGTCAAAGATTGGAAACCGCAGATTTAAGAGGTCTTCAAGCTTAGACGCTTACCTGCAAAAAAACTTTTTGATGGAAGAAGACATTGAGCTGTCAGATGAAGATGAGTTCTTTGAAAAGGTAATGATGGGCTTAAGGTTGATGGATGGCATTAAAATTTCGGAATTAAAAAATAGGTTTGATAGAAGGCTTGTTGACAATTTAGTAATGGTTTCAAAAAAATTCGATCAACTTGTTAAAATAGAAGAAGATACTATCTCTCTGACGAATAAGGGAACTATTTTTATGAACGACTTATTGGTGGAATTAATTCCTGGCTAAGAGTTATTTAAGGTTTAAAAATTTTCAATATCTTATAAGAGGTTACTAACAGTTACAATAAATCTATTTAATCATTAAACTATCATTTTTTCTCTTGGCTTTTTAGTATTTTGTATTATGATATAACCGTATATTTAACATTACTGAGTTTTCAAAACCTATAGGCTCTGCAGTCCAGACG
>NZ_JBAGBW010000036.1 GCF_039822205.1 Thermodesulfobium sp. 4217-1 | reverse complement strand
TTATAACTTATCTTGGGAATATTTTCCTATCTTGCTATTGTTAAGGTTTTTTTAAAGAATTTTTTGAAAACCTTGCTTGACTTTGAGAGCTCTATAATTTCGGTTTCTGTGTCATATTCTTCATAGCTCTTTCTTAGTTTAAGCAGTACCTCATTATTTCTTATACTGATCGTTACAGCTTTTATTGCGGCACATTCGCATGTTTCTATCTGTTCAGCGAGCCTTAAAAATATTGAAAGTTTTATGATATCTTTAAATTGTTTTTCAGATATAAAGGATTCATTGGGAAGTTGTTGAAATTTGATTTTATTTTCGTGAAATAGGCAAATATATGAACATCTTATGAGATCTTTTGGGTTTACTCCGTATATAGGAAGGTTTTGGATTAGGTATGCGCCATGTTTTGCATGATTGTAAGGATCTACGTACTTTCCGATGTCGTGTAAAAACGATGCTATTTCTAATAATTTCCTATCATTTTCGTCAAAATTGTGAAGGGGCCTCATCTGGTCGAATATTGATAGGCTGTGGTGGGTAACTCTTTTTGCATGCTCTATGTCCAAAAAATATAAATTAGCAATATTTAGTAAACTGTTGTCCAAAATATTTTCGTATATTAAAGGATAAATCTTAAAGTCGTTGCTTAACGAATCAAAAATTAACCCTTCCTTAAGGCCATTTCCGCTAACAACAAATTTGTCCGAATTTGTTATGTCGAATAACACCTTCAAAGGAGCCATTCCTGCTAAGATGATGTCAGATCTTTGTTTTGAGAGACCATCTATATTTTTTCTATTTTTTGAACTTAAATTTGCAATATATGAATATATTTGAAAAACCTCATTTTTTGTCAGCTCATAATGATGCAGCTTTAGCGAAAACCATTTATGAAGAGCTCTGTGTATCTTTGCAAAGGTCCTATTTGATCCTCCTATTCCTACAATTGGCATTCCTGACAATTTAACGTCTTTTAGCCATGGGATATTCTGAAGTTCTTTTTTCAAAAAATTTTCTATATTTTTTGTGTCACATATTTCTTTTGTTTCTGAAAACATATCTGTAAGGTTTACGCTTCCATAGGGAATCGAAACAAAATTGACTATCTTTCTGTCCTTTACAAGGGTAATCTCAGTGCTGGCGCCTCCAGTGTCTGCAAGTATGAAGTCTCTTAAATTAATTGTATTTAATGCTCCAAGGTATCCATAATATGATTCTTCTTTTTCAGAGATAATTTTAAATGTTATGAGCGTCTCTTTAAAGATCAGATCTAAGACGTCTTTTCCGTTTTTTGAATTTCTAATACATGCTGTAGCTACAGCTATAATTTTTTTTGTGTCATAAAATTCAATAATCTTTTTAAAAGTCTTAAGCGTTTGGATGGCCCTTCTAATGGGTTTTTCCTGGATGAAGCTATTCTTGTAGAATCCTTCTGACAACCTGACTTGCTCTTTTTTTTCCTCAAGTATTCTAAAGCTCTTGTCCTCGTTTACCTCTATAATTCCCAGTCTTATAGAGTTTGAGCCAAGGTCTATTACAGATAATCGTTTTCCCATGTTATATTGCTGTCTCGTCATCAAAATTTTGGATGGGGACGAATTCCATACTCTTTATCGTCTTGATTTCTTTGTTCTTGACTTCAGCACTTTTTAATATTGTTTCATATAGAAGCATTTGGCTATCTATTTGATTTTGTGAATTTTTTGGGACTCTGATATAGCTCCCGTCTTCATTGAGATCTCTTGCTTTTACGTTGTCTTTTAACATTATGTTTAGACACTTTTTAATTCTCTCCTTTAATGCTTCGCTCTCAACAGGGAAAATTGTTTCTATCCTTCTGTCAAGATTTCTTGGCATCCAGTCGGCGCTTGAAAGATATATCTCTTCATTTGAATCATTTTTGAAGTAAAATATCCTGCTGTGTTCAAGAAATCTTCCCACAATGCTAATTACTCTTATATTCTCGCTGATTTCTTTTATACTGGGCCTTAGGCAGCATATTCCTCTCACAATTAGATCTATTTTTACCCCCTCTATCGATGCGAGATAGAGCTCTTTTACTATTTCATCATCTACTAAGGCGTTCATTTTGGCTATAATGTGTCCGTTAGAGCGATATTTTGACTCTCTTCTTATCAATCTAATTATTTTCTCTCTTAAGTTGATGGGTGAAACCCCTATCTTATACCAGTGACTTGGCTGGGAAAGTCCTGTCAGCGTGTTGAAAAGATTTGATACGTCTGTTCCAAAGTAGACATTGCTGGTAAACAGGCTGAGGTCTGTATAAATCTTTGCAGTATTTTCATTGTAATTTCCAGTCCCAAGATGAACATATCTTCTTATTGTACCCTCTTCTTTTCTGACAACTAGAATGGCTTTTGAGTGGACCTTTAAGTGGGTGAGCCCATATACTACATGACAGCCTGCTTTTTCGAGCTTCTTGGCCCATATGATGTTGTTTTCTTCGTCAAAACGAGCTTTTAGCTCAATAACTACCGTTACCTGCTTGCCATTGTCCGCAGCTTCTTCAAGGGCTTTTACTATTGGGGAATTTTTCGTGACTCTATATAGTGTCATTTTTATTGCGAGAACATCTGGATCTTGTGCTGCTGTGCGAACAAATTCTATAATCTTTTCAAAGCTCTCAAACGGGGTATGCAGCAAGAGATCTCTTTCTTTTATCAGATCGAATATGGTTGTATTGTCAGCTGTCAAGAAATCGATTGGCCTTACTGGTTGCAAAGGGATGTCTTTAAGACTTTTGAACGCTGCAATTTCTTGATTGGAAAACTTCATTAGGAAGGTATAGTCTAATGGTCCATCTATTTTATATACATCTTCTTCGTCAAGCTCGAAATTGTCTTTTAAAAAATTTTCTAAAATTTCAGGGCAATCTTTACTTATTTCAAGCTTAACTACCTCGCCGTATCTTCTTCTTTTTAAAGACTTTTCTATTTCTTCTAATATATCTTCTGCAATTTGTTCGTCTATAGTGAGATCGGCATCTCTTGTGATCCTGAAGAGTGAATTGTAGACAATTTCTTGGTTGTTGAAGAGGTCGCCTAAGTGGTGGGCTATTATGTCTTCTAAGAGTATGTAGCTGTAACTGTTCTTATCAGAGGGTAGGGAAATAAATCTGTCTAAGACGCCTGGCACCTGAATTATTGCGAAAACATCTTCCTTTTTAAGTTTTTGGTTTTTATTTTTTACAAGATAATCGGAATTTGATCTTAATAAGACAAATATATTTAGGGTTCTGCTCTGAATAAAAGGGAATGGCCTTGAGCTATCCACAGCCATAGGAGTTAGCACTGGGTAAATAGTGTTTTTGTAGTATTTTTGTACAAAGTTTAGCTGGTTTGGGCTTAACTCATTGATTTTTAATATATTTATGTTGTTTTTTTTCAAAAGAAGCATGAGTTCTTCCAAAAAAAGAGTTTGCTGATCTTGGGATATCTGGTGAGCTTTTAAGGTAATTTCCTTGTAAAGCTCTTCAGGAGTTAGACCTGATGAGTCCTGAAATACGAAATCGTCGAGCACCTTGTCTATAATTGAACTTACTCTGATCATAAAGAACTCGTCCATATTGGAGCTAACTATGGAAAGAAATTTTAGCCTTTCAAAGAGTTTGTTACTGCCGTCTTTCGCTTCCTCAAGCACTCTCTTGTTGAATTCTAAAAGAGATAGCTCTCTATTTATGTTGTAGATTCTTTCTCTGATCATTGCGGGATAACTTTTAAAACAGGAATTAGGCCAAAAATTCTTCTAAAGAAAATAGATTCATTATCAAAATGCCACTTTTCAAGGAGAATGTCGTCATGAGTAAGGGTTTTAAATATCAGATAGTGTTCTTCAATCTCTAATTTTATGTCTTGAATCTTCCCCTTTTGTGAGGAGTCAAGAGCGTTGGAAAGCTTTAATATAGCTGCTATTTTTGTTATGGTTAGCCTATCTTTAATTGTTTTACAACTAAATGAACAATCTTTTTCATCTGGATCTCTTTCCTGATATATCTTAACTGAATTTGCGATGATGTCTCTTTCCTCGCTGCTGAGTCCTGGAATCTTTGCGGAGCTAATAATATTATATGAGTGTTCTCCTGGATCGTTTACATCTACAAATTTTCCAACGTCATGTAAAATGCAGGCCATCTTTAAGAGAAGTCTTTCTTTGTCTCCCATTGCGTGATAATTTTTGGTGTAGTCAAAAATCGAAACGGCAAATCTCAGAATGTTGTGAGACATATTAATATTTCTTAAATATTTTTTTGCAATACTTTCTGAAACGCTTAATATGTCATCTTCGTAAAGAGCGCCTTCGTCCATCAGAATTGAATTTGCTACTGCGCTCCTAAAGGAGAAACCCATAATCCCAACTTCATTAATTTCGCAAATATCTAATATCTTTTTAAAAATAATAGTTGATGGCAAAAGGACATTGGCAACTGGCGGCATTAAATAATAGTCTTCAACAAGGTTAATTGTGGTTTTGTCTTTAATTTCGTTATAAAATTTCAAAAGTTTTTCTTTACTTATATTGCTAATATCCCTTGGGGGTTCTTCTTCAAAGATTAGATTGTAAATTACTTTGCTTTCTCCTCCAAGGCCAATCGCAAAATCTATTTTATAATTTTTTATCTCCTGTGAGATGGTGTGCATCTTGCTTTCTATGAACTCATCTAGTATCTCTGCAAAATCAAGCGTTTCTCTTTCAAGGCTTGAGAGTAGCGCTCTTAATTTTAGCGATCCTATTTCAAGATTTGACGCATATTTAAGCTTGTCTCTTTCTACTATCATTAGGGAAAGTCCACCAGAACCTATATCAAAAATTAAAACTGATTTATTGCCGAACAGTCTGAGATAGCAGTCATGCCTTTTCATATATTGATATTTATAAAAAGATTCTTCGATTGTCTCTATTAGTTTAATGTCTATTCCTGTGGCAATCTTTATTCTTTCAATTATGAAATCACAATTTTTTGCTTCTCTGATAGCGGTAGAGGCAAAAACCAAGGTTTCTTCCACCTCGTATGCTTTAAATAAATCCTTTAATTCCTTGAGTATTTTTGTTAATTGGAGCAGTATTGTGTTTGAAATTCTGCCTATTGAGAAGGTGTCCTTGCCGATCGAAAGAGGCTTTTTTATGTCTTCGATTGTTTCGAATATTCTATCGTTTTTTTTCTGGGCTATATGGGCTTTGACAAAGTTTGCCCCTATGTCGATAATTCCAATTATTTTACTTTCTGTCTTTTTAGCTTCCTTGACATAAGAGTTGCTGTCTTCACTTTTATCCATGGGTGTTAAAGCTTTTCTTTTTCAAGTTCCTTTAGCCGTGAGTCAATGTTTTTTAATAGATCTTTGGGATCTCTATTTTTTGAGTTAATTGTTTCGGGCTGAAGGCTAACATCGAGCTTCCCTGAGCAAAGCATAAAAGAGACGATAAAAAAAGCCAAGCTTCCTGTCAGCGTTCCTAAAAGAAAAAAATCAACATTTCTATTCTGTCTCAAGAACAACACCTCTTGTAATATTTTTTTGGCGGAGAGGGTGGGATTTGAACCCACGAGCCGAAATTAATCAGCTAACCGCTTTCGAGGCGGTCTCCTTCGGCCACTCGGACACCTCTCCACAAAATTTAAACTGAAATTTATATTTTAAAAGCTTAAAACTTTCAAACACAATTAAAATTATTACTTATTTTGTGTTATCAAATTTAATAAAAAAGATTTTGAAAAAGATTTACGACTATAGCTTGCAATTATAAGTTAATCCCGTTTAATTTATAATTGCATCGAGCTTAAAACGTGAAGAATAGGAATTTCTTTTTCTTTTTGTTGGTCTTCTTTGGGATAGGGTTGAGTTCAAATGAGTCTATTTGATTGTAGGTGCCCGCTTTTACCTCAATAGTTCTTTTCAAAGGCTTAAAGCCAGCAGCAGAGACGAAGAGTTTGTACTTTCCTGGCTTTAACCCCTGTACGCTAAAGTAACCTCTATCGGATGATGTTGTTTGCTCATTGTTAAATTTTATCGTTGCATTTGGTATTGGGTCAAAAGATTCTTTGCTGATCACAAAACCAAAAAAACCTGTTTCAGAAAGTTGAGCAGGGGTGATTTTTTCTATTTTTGCTTTGTTGCTTTTTTTGAAAAAAGGCAGTTCAAAAGCCCTTGCGTTAGATATGAATAAAGTGGTTACGAATAAAAACATTATTATTATTGATGTGTAACTTTTCATAGAACTCCTCCTAATATTTCTGATTTTTATATATATTATATGTTATTGTAAATTATTACAACCACATTATAACATCTAGATACCCTTGCGTTTTCTGTTTAGTTAATTCACTACTTTTGAAAATTAGATGCAATATTGTTAGCCTGAAAATAGCAACGCTCAATCTATTTTAACATTAACAGATGATTGCATCACCTTTTTAATATTAGAATTTTACCTACTATTTTTAAAAATAGATTTAAAACAAAATTAGAAGATAAAAATCTTGATATAAGAAATGACGTTACAGGTAGAGTTATAAAGAGCACTATTATTGCTATAAATGACCTTGCAATTTCTGTAGCTACCACCTCAAGACTAAATACCCTAAACCATGAAAGAGTCGGTCCCTGTATTGATACTAAAAGTATTAAGGGCAGGTAACATCCAATGTAAGCAAGGTAGAGAGTCTGCAGCAATTCTGGCAAGCTTTCTCTTCCTGATTGGAAAGAAGAGTTAAAAATTTCTCTCCAATTTGAAGTAGGAAAGAGCATTTTATACTGTTCTGCCGTAGAGGCAATGCCTGTCGATAACTTTATCGCCGCTCCAGAAGAACCAATTATCATTGCAGATGATAAAAGATTTGTAAAATTAATGTTCAAGCTAATATTTTTCAAGAATAATCCTTCCTCGCTTATCATCCCTGTGATGTTCAAGAAACTATTAAGATAATAAGAAAAAACAGATGCGACAATGATGCCAGAAATAGTGCCTATAATTGCAGATAAAGATTTTTGGGAAAAACCACAGATCAATATTGTTTGTATCACGACGCCTATAAACAAGACTGCAATGGTGACGACAAGGATGTTTAGATTTGTAATTACTGCCGGTATTAGCCAAAGCCATATTAAGAACATAAAGCCAAATAGCCCTATCATCATATATATTCCTCTTAAACCGCTTGCAATAAAAATTAAAATAAAAAATATTAAAAGGAGCCATGGGTATTTATTGTATCTGGCAATATCTGAAATAAAAAATGTCGGTTCGTTGTCCGATCTTATCTGCTGATAAACTATCACTCTTTCATCCGGTGACAGTTTTAAGTCGTAAGGTGAGCCAATCTGGTGAACGTATTCTGTGGTAAACTCTTTATCCTTAAAGACCCCGGTAATAAGTTCGATCTTGGTCTGCAATATTTCAAGGTTTGGATTATCTTTGTTCGGCTCTTTTGAAACAGAAATTACTCTTGCTTCCTCATAGGTTTGGGAAGGTTGGTCGCATAGTGCATCGCGCACCAAAAAAAATGTTAGGTAGATACAAGCGAGACATAAAAGAACTATGGTTTTTTTCATCTTGGCTTGTTAATTCTTTTTGATATCTCTTGAAGAAGATATCTTTGTAACTTCTTTCATCCTTGATAGACAGCTTACAACCTGATGTGCTCTAATCTTGCCTACACCTTCGAGCTTGTCGAGATCTTCTTCTTTTGCTTCCAACAAGTTGTTCAAGTTTTTATAATTTACAATCAACTTCTCTACAATTGCCGATGGCAGCCTAGGCACATTTCCTAATACTCTATAACCCTTTGGAGTTAAAGGTTGGTCTGGATTGTTGAAACCAAGATGTTTCATTACTACAATCTGATCTAATATGTCTTGTTCAGACTTAAGCTGTTTTAAATTTTCAAGTAATTTTGTTATATCTGTTAATTTTTCTTCGTTGAGGTAGTCTTTTAGAATTAAAACCTCGGTTTCTTTAACTTCGGACATGAGTTCGAGCAATTGCCATTTCGTTAAGAGACCGTCTTTGCCAAGCTGTATAATATATGTTTCTATCTCTTCTTCAATAAATTTTAGCATTTCAGATCTGGTGATGATATTTGCGATATCTGATGCTGTAACGCTGTCTGTGAACTCAAGGACAGATAGGTGTTCGAGCGAGCGATTAAAAACTTGTTTGTAGCTATCAAGCGTGGTGAGTGCTTGATTTGCGCGCCCCACAATAGATGCGCTGCTTTTCAAAGGATATGTTACATCTCCTTTATATAGAGTCACCACACCTCTTCTTTCTGAGATCGCTATTATCAATTCGCCTGTTTGCTTTGCAAACCTTTCTGCCGCCTGGTGTCTTGACCCAGTGTTTACAGATGGTATGTTTGGATTTGGTATAAGGAGTGCGTTTGCCCTTAATATCGTTTTTGCGTCAGCATTTAGTATTATGGCTCCATCCATCTTTGACAATTCAAATAATCTGGCAGGAGTAAATTCTATTTCGAGAGGAAAGCCTCCAACTGTTATTGGCAGGGTTTTTTCTGGACTGCCTACAACAATAAGCGCACCTCCTCTGGCATCAAGGATTAGGTCCACACCATCTCTTAATGGGTTTCCAGGTGAAATCAATTTTAGAGATTTTAACCAATCTTTTCTTTTGAATACTGAGTTTTCCATTCTTTTATCCAATCTGTTAAATCTTTTAGTTTTTTTATTTCATTCAAATCTAAATCTTTAACTTTTGTCTTTATGTCAGGCGCAAAGACCTTTTTGATACCAATTTTTGATGCCTCTAAAAGTCTTTTTTCAATATTATATACAGCTCTTACTTCTCCAGATAAAGAGCATTCTCCTATAAAAAGTGTACTCTTTGGAATAATGATATCATAATAAGATGAAATTAATGATACTGCAATTGCAAGATCTATACCTCTGTCTTCTGTTGTGATACCGCCAGTTATGTTTATGTAGATATCCTTATCGTACAGTTTCATATTTAGATGTTTCTCTAAAATTGCTACTATTAGCATGAAGTGATTAAAGTTTATGCCGTGAGAGAGCCTAGTTGAGTTAGTTTTGAAGGATTGGTTAACAAGAGACTCAACTTGTACAAGAAGAGGCCTGGAGCCTTCCATGGTTATACAAAAAGAAGTTCCTGAGAGATCGCTATTTTTTAAAATTAGCTCTGAGATATTTTTGGGTTTTATTAGACCCTCTTCCTTCATCTCAAAAATAATTAATTCATTCGTCGATCCAAAACGGTTTTTTAAAGACCTAAGGGTTCTTGTGGTAGAAGACCTGTCTCCCTGAAAGAACAAGACGCTGTCAACCAAGTGCTCAATAAATTTTGGGCCTGCAATTGAGCCTTCTTTATTTATGTGACCAATTAATAAAAAAGGGGTATTTGTTTGCTTGGAAAACAAGTTTATTTTTGATGCGCATTGTTTCATCTGGGAGGGAGATCCCAAAGACGAGGCCTCTTCAGAATCATAAAGCATTTGTATAGAATCAATTACAATCATAGAAAAATTATAATTTTTCACTGTTTTAAGTATCTTGTTTAGATCGGAGCAGGAAAGGAATTTTAAATTTTTCTCATTTAGGTTCAATCTTTTTGCTCTGGATGCCACCTGGTTTGCAGATTCTTCGCTTGATATGTATAGGACTTCTTGATATCGATTCGAAATTTGATTTGCCATTTGAAGAGCTAAGGTTGACTTTCCAATGCCTGGCTCTCCAGAAAGCAATGTGACGGAGCCTTTAACAACTCCGCCACCAAAAATATCATTTAGATCGGGTAACTCAAATGTCAATCTCTCTTCTTCAACATAAACTAAATCATCTAACTGAAGAACACTTTCTTTTTCCAATATGTCGTCTTTTGATTGAAAGCTATTCCAAGAACTACATATTGGACATTGCCCCTTCCAGACAGCAGATTCAAATCCACATTCTGTACATATGAAATTATTTTTATTTTTATTTGCTATTGCAGCTCCTCGCTGGTACAAGCTCTTGTATATTTTTAAATACAAACTCAGTTGAGTTATGGTCGACTTCTATGCTATCGTTTGCTCTAATTGAGCCTTCTATGATCTTGTCAGCTATCGGGTCTTCTATTCTCTTTTGGATTAGTCTTTTTAGTGGTCTGGCTCCAAACTTTGGGTCAAAGCCCTCTTTGGCTAATTGTTCTATAGCCTTTTCAGAGAAAGATATGTCTATCAGGTTTACCTTCAGCTTGTCCTTTACATTTTCTAATATTTTTTCTGTTATATTGAGCATGTCTGGCTGTGAAAGAGAGCTGAATATTATTATTTCATCTATTCTGTTTAAAAATTCTGGTCTAAAGGTATCCTTGAGTTCTTTTTGAATTTGACTTTTCAGTTTTTCGTAATCAAGTGCGTTTGAGGATGCTAAAAATCCGGGTGAGCCCTCTTTTAGCATGTGTGTTCCAAGGTTAGAGGTCATAATAAGAATTGTATTCTTGAAATTGACCGTTCTGCCCTTTCCATCAGTCAATCTTCCGTCATCTAATATCTGTAACAAGAGGTTAAACACATCGGGGTGAGCCTTTTCTATCTCGTCAAACAAAATGACAGATGAGGGCTTTCTCCTGACGGCATCAGTAAGCTGGCCACCTTCGGTGTAGCCAACGTATCCAGGAGGAGCTCCAACCAAACGCGATACTGTGTGCTTTTCCATATATTCTGACATATCAAATCTCAATAGCGATTCTTCACTTCCGAAAAGGTATTCGGCAAGTGTTTTTGCAAGCTCAGTCTTTCCTACTCCGGTTGGCCCCAAGAACAAAAAAGATCCTAAGGGCTTTTTGGGATCCTGGAGACCCGCCCTTGTTCTTCTTAGTGTTTTTGCAATTGATCTTACGGCCTCATCCTGAGCAACTATTCTCTTATGAAGAGCATTTTCAAGGTTCAACAGCTTCTTCATTTCAGACTCGGTAAGTTTCTTTAACTCTACTCCCGTCCATTCGCTAACTATTTCTGCGATATCTTCTTCGGTTACTATCTTGGCCTCCAGGGTATCGTCTATTTCCTGGTTATTAAAAGTAGATATTTCATCTCTTATTTTTTGTTCATCGTCTCTTAAGATCGCAGCCTTTTCAAAATCTTGCATTCTTATGACGCTTTCTTTTTCTGCAATTACATATTCCAATTGTTTGTAAAGGTCTTTCCATGCATCTGATATGGCAGGCTCTTTTAGCTTTACTTTTGCAGATGCCTCGTCAAGAACGTCTATCGCCTTGTCTGGCAGAAATCTGTCAGAAATATATCTTTTGGCGAGTTTTACTGATGACATAATTGCATCTTCGGAAATTTTTACTCCGTGATGCGTTTCATATCTTTCTCTTAGGCCCATTAATATTTGAATTGCTTCCTCTTGGGTTGGCTCTTCGACCTGTATGGGATGGAATCTTCTCTCGAGCCCCGCATCCTTTTCGAGATGCTTTCTATAGTCTTCAACAGTCGTTGCTCCGATACATTGGATTTCACCCCTTGCAAGAGCGGGCTTGAGTATGTTGGCAGCATCTACCGCTCCCTCGGCAGCACCAGCCCCAACTATTGTGTGCAACTCATCGATAAAGAGTATTATGTTTCCAGAGCTTCTTATTTCTTCTGTTATTTTCTTAAGTCTATCCTCGAATTCTCCGCGATATTTCGTGCCTGCTATTAGTAATCCAAGATCAAGGGAGATTAAACGTTTCTTCCTTAGTAAAAGCGGGACACCGCCATCAACTATTGATTGGGCTAGGCCTTCAACTATTGCAGTTTTGCCTACACCTGGATCTCCGATAAGTACAGGATTGTTTTTCGTTCTCCTGCACATTATCTGTATTAGTCTTTTTATTTCTTTATCTCTTCCTATTACAGGATCTAACTTTTTTTCTCGTGCAAGGGCCGTAAGATCTCTTCCAAACTCATTCAGGAGTGGAGTACGGCTTGATTCTTTGCTTTTAATCACTGATCCGCCAGATATTATTTGTATAATCTGGCTTCTAACTTTTCCTATATCCAGGCCAAACGATTTTAGAACTCTTGCTCCAATGCCATCTCCCTCTCTAAGAAGACCGAGAAGTATATGCTCAGTGCCTATGTGATTATGGCCTAGAAGCCTTGCTTCTTCCCATGAAAGCTCCAGTACTCTTTTGGCTCTTGGCGTGAATGGTATTTCCGATATAAGCGTGCCGCCGCCGCGGCCTATCAGTCTTTCTACTTCACGTCTTATATCTTGTGGTTCTATATCCATAGAATTTATAACCTTGTTTGCAATGCCTGTTCCTTCAGCCAAGAGACCTAAAAGTATATGTTCAGTACCGACGAAATTATGGCCCAAGCGCTTGGCTTCTTCCTGAGCAAGGATTATAGCCTTGGCTGCCTTTTCGGTAAACTTTTCAAACATTTTAGACCTCCATTTGGTATTTAATTTTACTATGATATAT
>NZ_JBAGBW010000035.1 GCF_039822205.1 Thermodesulfobium sp. 4217-1 | reverse complement strand
TAAGGAGATATCTGATACAATCGTGAAGGGCACAAATAATATATCTGAAGAAATTAAGAGGTTCAAGGTTTAAGATACCACTTGACAAAGAGGTATTAATTTTATGAAAATTAATATTATAGCGTTCATATTAAAACTTAACGCTACTTACAAAAGGAGGTCATAGCATGTCAGAACTAAAAGTCAGTGCTAAATCAAATCCAAATGCCGTAGCAGGTGCCCTTGCAAACACAATAAGAGAAAAGGGTAGAGCAGAACTACAAGCGATAGGCGCAGGAGCTGTGAATCAGGCAGTAAAAGCAATCGCAATAGCGAGAGGCTATGTTGCCCCCAGTGCAATAGATCTTATATGCATACCTGCTTTTGCCGATGTTGAAATACAGGGTGAAGCTAAAACAGCTGTAAAATTAATTGTTGAGCCAAGAAGACCACAAGCTTAACTTACTCGAAAAACCCAAAACCTTTTTTATTGAGGTATTAGGGTGCCAGATGAACAAATACGAGGGAGAGGTTTTCGCCTCTCTCTTTTTAAAGCACGGGCTCACTCCCTCCAATCCAGAAAATGCTCAGATAATTGTACTCTTAACTTGTGCCGTTAGAGAAAACGCTGAAAATAAAGCGCTATCAAGAATTGGAAATTACTTAAAATTAAAAAGAAAAAAAGATCTAAAGTGTTTTGCTCTTGGTGGATGCCAGGCCAAAATATGGGGAGAAAAAATATTAGAGAAATTCCCGAAAATTGATGTCCTATTTAGCCCAGCATCATTAGAAGAAATAGAGATAATTGTTAATAAAATTATAGAAAAGTCAAATTATATTAATTTAAAAGAATCAATAGAGAACCCAGATTGCATCCCCATTCCAGAGGGTAACTTCGACTTTCCAAGCGCCTATCTGCCAATATCTTCTGGATGCGATCAGTTTTGTACTTATTGTGCTGTTCCTTATGGGAGGGGAAGAGAAAAAAGCAGAACTCTTAACAGTATATTAAAAGAGGTATCTCACAGAAGCGACCAGGGCTTTAAAGAAATCGTATATTTAGGACAAAACTGCGATTCTTACGGAAAGGACATTGGCTCTTCTTTGAAAGAGCTTTTGGAATTGAGCGCAAAAGAATTCCCTAATTTATGGTTTAAGTGTATAACAAGCTATCCGTCTATGATTACAGAAGAGCTATTGGAAACAGTAGCCTCATACGATAACCTGTGCAATTATTTTAGTATCCCTATGCAGTCAGGCTCCGATCGGATTCTAAAATTGATGAATAGAAAATATAGCGTCGATCAATATAGAAGCTCTATAAATCTGATAAGAAAAATAATTCCAGATGCAGTTTTAACTTCAGATTTTATCATAGGGTTCCCAGGCGAAACAGATGAAGATTTCAAACTCACGATAGAGGCTGTAGAAGAGTTTAAATACGACAGTGTAAATACTGCGATATATTCTAAGAGACCATTTACCCCCGCCTCAAAGTTTGAGGACAAAATGACATATCAAGAAAAATCAGAGAGGACAAATATATTGATAAAGAAAATAGAGGAGAACTCTATTAATTTCAGGCAGCAATATTTAAATAGGCAGGTAGATGTCCTTATAAAAGGAGAGGACAAAAAAAAGAAAGGTTTCGTCTCATCAAGAACAAAGGGACATCAGATAGTCATATTCAAGCCAAAAAATCAGCTTAATCAAGGACATTTGTCAAAGGTTTATATCACCAAAGTCCTTTCGTACTATATGATTGGAGAAGAGTCTTAATTATTCGTTTTTTATCAGGCAGATAATTTCTCTGTCAAAATCAAGAGATTTGTTTACAACTTCAAGTATCTGTTCAGGAGAAATATCTTCCAGCCTATCTAAATAAGAGATCAGGTAATCAATTTCATCAAATAATATATGCTTTCCTATCAAACTTGAAATCTTGAAATTCGTTTCAAAATCGAGCAGATATCGACCCCTCAACAGCATCTTCAATCTGTCAAGCTCTGGTTTTTTTATGCCATTTTCCTTTAGTTTTACAATCTCACTTCTAATGACATCAATAGCTTCGTCTAAATATTTTTGATTGAGACCCGAGATCACACCAAACAAAGATGCATTCTTAAACACATAGTTAAATGTAGAGACATCATAAGCAAGGCCTCTTTTTTCCCTTATCTCCTGAAACAAAATCGAACTCCCACCAGAGCCCAAATAAGCATCTATTACATCGAACACGTCTCTCTCACATTCTTCATAGCCATTTGTCCTGAAACCATAAATCAAGCTCGCTTGTTTAATATCTTTTCTTTTCTCGACATAAAAATCTTTCGCGGGAAAGCTGTCTACAGAATAATCAAAAGCAATATTTTTCCCGTCAGGGATATTCTCAAAGTACTTTTCCGCAAGCCTAATAGCCTCATCATTGTCAAACCTGCCAGCAATGACCAAAATCGAATTGCTTGGCAGATATCGCTCTTTATAAAACTCGATGATCTTATCATATTCAATATTAGCAATTACTTCTTCTCTGCCAATTATTGGCAAACCCAAAGTGCTTTCTGGAAAAGATTTTTTCAAAAAGTTATTAAAGTTCCAGCTTGGTATCCTATCATAAGATCTCTTCATTTCTTCTAACACTACCAATCGCTCCTTGTTTACCTCATCAACTGGGAAGGTAGAATGAAATACAATGTCTGAGATCATATCAAGAGAGAGCTCTAATGAGTCATAGGGGAGATAGTTATAAAAAACCGTATACTCGGTAGAGGTGGCGGCATTTATCTCTCCACCAACGCTCTCAATTTCACAAAATATATCATAAGCATTTCTCCTCTGTGTCCCTTTGAACAAGAGATGCTCAAGAAAATGCGATAATCCATTTGTATTCTGATTCTCAAGGGCAGAGCCAACCTTTAAGTATAGAGAAGTGACTATACTGTTGGACTCAAAAATTGGTATTAGAACTAATTTAAGAGAATTTTTAAGTTCTTTAATTGTGAATTCGGGAAAATAAAATTTTTGCAAAATACACCTCCAAAATTTTTAAACAAAAAAACAAAATATTTTAAAAAGAACAACCTTAACAACCATATTATGGTAAATAATTCAATGGGTTAACAGGTTTGCCGTTAATTCTTATTTCGAAATGAAGGTGTGGCCCAGTTGCGTACCCAGTAGCTCCCACATAAGCAATGACCTGCCCTTGTCTTACGCTTTCGCCCACGTATGCGACCAGCCTGCTCGCATGAGCATACAGAGTAGACACTCCTCCTCCGTGATCTATGATAACAGCTTTCCCATAACCGTCATACCAACCAGAATACACAACTCGGCCACTATCGGCAGCAAGTATAGGAGAACCATATTCTGCACCTATATCAATTCCAGTGTGGAAGCTGTGAACGTGTAGGTAGGGATCATATCTTGGACCGAATGGCGAAGTAATAGGCCCCGACGCAGGCCATATAAACTTGCCTGATCCTGTACGAGGACTCGAGTCGAATCCTCTTAAAAAGGCCTCTATCTCTTGAGACTTTGCCTGTAATTCTGCTTCTGCTGCCTCATAGGAAGCCTTATTGCTCATTATATTTTTCAATATAGCCTGTCTGTCATTTCTTTGGGAAATAATTTCCTGTTTTTTGAGCTCGAGATCTTTTTTAAGTTCAATTGCTTTTGATTGTTCTTCTCCCTGGCTCTTCAAAAGCTCGTTTAGATTTCTCATAGAGATGGAATATTGATTTAAAACGTCCTTGTCCTGAGTAGCTATTCTTTCAAAGATAAAAAGGGTTTCAAACCAATCGTTCACGTTGTTGTTCATAGACAATACAATATCGAAAAAGGGCAGTTCCTTCATCATATATATAGATCTCAGTCTGTTTGCAACCTGAGCTTCCTTTTCCAGAGTAACTTTTCTTTGATAGTCAATCTGAGCATTGGTATCAAGAATTTTCTGTTGTAAGAGATTTAATCTGTAATCTACATCCTTTAATTCAGTTTCTTTTAAATCTAAATTTGCATCGATCTGATCTATTTGGCCTGTAATACCGTTTTCTTGTTGTTTTAGCTGATTTAGAATCGATCTTTTTTCATCAATTTGAGCCCTTATGCTATCTAACTCGCTTCTTTTTTGTTCAATCTGTTCGTTGGATTTTCCGATAGCATAAGGCAATATGGCTGTTAGAAGAAAAAAAGAAAGTAGAAAAGAGAATGCTATATATCGATTCATTTCACCTTGGAATTACAGGTAAAAATAATATTACCGATGTTGCTACAAATACAGCAACAAGTATTATAGTTACAAAAAATATAAACTTACTCGATCTCATAAGTTTTAACACGAAAAACCTCCCTGCACAAAAAAATAATCAAATATATTAAGATAAATCTCAAAAAACTCTAACCATTTTATTTTAGCACAGTCAAATTGATCTCATTCTAAAAATAGATAAAAGAGACTATGCTGCGTCACCAAAGAAGACTATTTATTTATACTTTTACTTCTCATTGTTGGTTATTTCATGCATGTTTTCAGTAAACGATTCGCTCTGACCAAGATGATAAACTTGATTTACAGAAAGTTTTGCTATATCTAAGGCAGATAGTTCAGCGGATTAACTGGTTTACCATTAATTCTTATTTCAAAAAACAAATGGGGGCCAGTAGACCAACCCGTACTGCCTATATAAGCAATTACCTGCCCTTGTCTAACCCTTTCGCCTACATAGGCTACAAGCCTGCTCGCATGAGAATATCTTGTTTCTATTCCAGAGCCATTGTCTAAAATCACCAGGTTTCCATACCCAGTTCCCCAGCCTGAATACGTAACCACTCCGCTTTTAGCCGCCAATATTGGAGTGCCATAAGGCACGCCTATATCAATTCCAGTGTGAAATTCTGGAACTTTGAATATCGGATGAATCCTCCAGCCATATCCTGAAGTAATAGGCCCTACTACAGGCCAAATAAAGCCTCCTGAGCTTTCACGAGACCTTGAGCTAAGATTTTGAGTGCCCTGGGCATAAGAGACCTCATTGTTAGTCTCGTTTGAGAGCAAAGCCATTTTTTCATTTCTTTGCTCGATAATCCCCTTCTCTTTCTGAAAAAGCTCCTGTTTTAGACCAAGCACTTTATTCTTCTCTTTATCCTGAGACTGTAACAAATCGTTTAATTTCGTTTCAGCCAAAGAATATTGATCAAGGACATCCCTATCCTGGCTTTCAATTCTCTGAAACAAGATAACGCTTTCAAACCAATCGTTAATATTGTTGTTCATCGAGACAATGATGTTTAAAAATGGGAGCTCTTTCATCATATATATAGATCTCAGTCTCTTGCCTACCTCTTGTTCCTTTTGTTGAATCAAGTTTTTCTGATACTCTATCTGTGAAGTAGTGTCAGAAATATTTTTTTCTATTAAATTTATCTTATAATCAGCATACTTTATCTCAGCCTTATTTAGATCCAAATTCGCATTGATCAGACTAAGCTGACCTGTGTCTCCAGTTTCGTGCAGTTTCAAACGGTTAAAGGCATCCTCTTTTTGATCGACTTGACTTTTTAGCCTTTCTAACTCACTATTTTCTGGGTACGTACTATCTCTTGATTGTCCTATAGCATAAGGTAGTATAGCCGTCAAAAGAAAGACAGAAAATAGAAGGGAAAATGCTATATATCGATTCATCCTATCTTGGAATTACAGGTAAAAATAATATTACCGATGTTGCTACAAATACAGCAACAAGTATTATGGTTACAAAAAATATAAACTTGCTCGATCTCATAAGTTTTAACACTAAAAACCTCCCTGCACAAAAAATAATCAAAAAAGTCCTATAAAACCAAAAAAAAGCAAAACAATTTTCCGTTTATTTTAGCATAAACAACGGTAAAGAGAATTATATTTCACGCTTCAATAACTTTCGGTTTTCCAGGGCTTTCTGGTTTTGGAAAATAGGTACTTTCGATATTCATTAGCAAATCTGTGAGCTTCGTCTCTTAGATACATCAATGCCCTAAGAGCATAGTCGCTCTTTGGCAACCTTAGCTCTCTTTTGTCCATCAGATATATTATTTCCTCTTCCTTTGCCAAAGATATAACAATAGTAGAAGAGTCTTTCAAATTTCTTAATGCAACCTCTAATTGTCCCAAACCACCGTCTATTAACAAAACATCTGCTTCTATCTTTTTCTTTGAAATAGCTTTGAGCGCCTCGTCCATAGATGCGTAATCATCGCAGCTATCATCCGTCAGCCTCATTCTTCTATAATATCTCTTTCTCAAACCCTTTTCGTCAGCAGCAGACAGTCCTGCCACAGTAGCCTCACCTTGAAAGTGTGCAATATCTAAAGCAAAAACCAAAGAGATATCCTTGCCAAAAATTTCAGAGAGTCTTTTGAAACCTTCTTTAAAAACATTTATCCTGTTCTTTACAAAGAGGTTCTCTTTTGCAATTCTTAAAATATCTCTATATTTTATGGCTGGCTTAGAAGTAACCTTTTTAGAAGACTCTTTATCTTCTCCTATATCTTCCTCCAATATAATTTTGATTTTGTGTTTTTTTCCCCATTTATCCTCAAAAAATCTTTCTATAAGCTCTACTTCATCGAATAATATGTTTATACAGACAAATTTTCCAGGCGCTATATTTGAGTAAAAATCATACAAAAAAAACAACATAGCATCGTGAACGTTGCCTTCTTGAACGTTTACCATTCTTTTTATTATATTTGCGTAAATAAGACCATTTCTTACCTGAACGAGCGATATATCGCCAAATTTATTAATATAAACGGCATCTGCATTTAATTTTCCAAGAGGATCTACCATTTTCATGTTTGAAAAAGACTCTATAAACAAGAGACTGTCCCTGAGCCTTGCTGCCTTTTCAAAATCTTCTTCAAGAGAGGACTCCTCTATCCCCCTTCTTAAGTCCTTTTTAACGTTATTTAAATCGCCAAAAAGCCAATCTTTAGCAATCATCACTAACTTGTTGTATTCATCCTTATTAGTTAGGCCCACACAGGGTGCAAGACACTGATTCATCTGATATCTAATGCAAAAGGATTTCGTATTTCTAAAGGTGTTTTTAGAACACTTTCTCAAAGGAAGGGCGATATTTATATACCTTAGAAGGTTTCTCAAGCTCGAGCCATCAGGATAAGGACCAATGTATAGAACATCCTTCTTCTTTTTTGGCTTGCCCCGAAATAGCTCAAGCACAGGAAAGTCTTCGTTTAGATCAATTTTTATATACGGATAAGACTTGTTATCCCTTAACTGAACGTTGTATTTTGGAGTCCTCTCCTTGATAAGAGTCATCTCAAGCACAAGCGCCTCATATTCATTTCTTACTATTATAAAATCTAAATACCTTGCCTCATCAAGCATTAGAGAAGTTTTCTGATCGTGAGATTTGTTTTGTAAATAATTTTTTAGTCTATTTAAAAGATTTATCGCTTTACCAACATATAGAGTCTTCTTATCTTTAGAAAGAAACATATATACCCCTGGAAGCTCAGGAATATCCTCCAGGTTTACCTCTTCGATAGAAAACACTAATTGATCTCTCCCCTTTGTCTCACGTCTAAGACATCTGGAATAGCCCTAAGCTCTTTCATCAGCATATCTCTTTCTGCTACATCTTTTAGCTGAACTTCCAATATCATATAAGCCTTTTTCTTGGCCTTATTTGTGCTTATAGATGCCTTTACTACGTTTACGTTTAGGCTTGCTACCCTAATAAGCACGTCTTTCATAAATCCCACCCTATCAGTTCCCTCGACTATCAAGTGACTCTCATAAGATTCTGCTCTCAATTGATTGTTCCAGTTAAGGTCTATGACCCTTTCAGAGCCCTCTCTGGCAATTTGACTTATAAGGCTTGAACAATTCTCCCTATGAACAATCAACCCTCTGCCACGACTTATATAACCTTTTATCTTATCACCGGGGACAGGTCCGCAACACCTCGCGAATGAAACCTCCAGACCACCTAAATCTCCAATCTTTATAACGTCCTCTTTCTTCTTCGTTACATCCTTTGCCTTAAAGGCAGGTAGGGTTTCCTCAGGTTTTGCAATCATATCTTTAATCTTGTTTACTACGCTATGCGCCGATATGTCATCAAAACCGACTGAAGCCAGGAGATCGTCTGTAGAAGTAAGGTTGAGCTTTTTTGCAACCTCAAGAATGAGATTTTGTCTTTGATTTTCTTCAATAACTATATTTAATCGAGAGAGTTCTTTTAAAACTTTTTGCCTGCCCTCTAAAACAGCCTCGTTTTTGTGTTCCTTTTTAAAATAACTCTTAATCCTTTGCCTTGCCGAGCTCGTTTTGACAAAATTTAGCCACGAAAGGTGCGGTTTAGCGTTCTTCGAGGTTATGATCTCTATTACGTCTCCTGTTTGAAGAGTAGTGCTTAATGCCACCATTCTCCCATTTATCTTTGCCCCCACACACTTGTTCCCAACTTCTGTATGAACTCTATATGCAAAATCTACAGGAGTAGAGTCTGCCTCAAAGTCAAGTATGTCACCCTGAGGAGTAAAGACAAAGATCTCCTCCTCTGTAAAGCTCGACTCAATCATATCCATAAACTCTGCGCCTTTTATATCACTTTGCCACTCAAGGAGTTGTCTAAGCCATATTAGTTTTAACTCGTTTGCATCTTTAATAGCACTTGTTTTTCTCTCCTTGTATAGCCAATGCGCTGCCACTCCAACCTCAGCAATCCTATCCATCTTGGCTGTACGGATTTGTATCTCAACCCTTACCCCGCCAGGTCCTAACACAGTAGTGTGCAAAGATTGATAATTATTCGGTTTTGGAGCTGCAATAAAATCCTTAAATCTACCAGGTATCGGTGGAAATAGAGAATGTATTATCCCAAGAACGTGATAACAGCTACTAATATAAGGATCGTCTGTTTCGACATCTTCGCCTATTATTATCCTAAGACCAAATATATCGTAAATATCTTCAATAACCTTGTTAGTTCTCTTTAGTTTCTGGTAGACACTATATATGTGCTTCTTTCTTCTCTTGATTTTAAATTTACAGTTTAGTTCTTTTTGAAAGCTCTCCCCTAACGAACCTTCTATCTTTGAAAGAAAATTCACATGATTGTTTATGTTTGATTCCATATACATTAAAATATGATTGAACATATCTCTATCCAGATAGTAAAGGGCAAGGTCTTCTAATTCGCTTTTTATGCCCCACATGCCCAATCGGTGAGCTAAAGGAGCAAATATCTTAAGAGTCTCATTTGCAATGTGCTCTTTCTTTTCGTTGGCTAAGATTTCAAGTGTCCTCATATTATGGAGTCTATCTGCCAATTTTATTACAACAACCCTGATGTCCTTTGCCATAGCTACGAACATCTTCCTAAAAGACTCTGCCTGTCTCTCTCTTGGCGATTTAAACCTCAATTTGCCTAACTTCGTTACCCCATCTACGAGAACTAATACATCTTCGCCAAAACTTGTTTTGATCTCTTCGGGCGTTGTTTGCGTGTCTTCAAGAACGTCATGAAGCAGTGCGGCACCCAAACACCTGTAATCCATACCAACTTCTTTTAGTATCAATGCCACGTTTAGAGGGTGATATATGTATGGCTCCCCAGAGAGCCTTCTTTGCTCACCATGCCTGAAGTAAGCAAAACCGAAACATTTTAATAAAAATTGCCGACCTAAATCGTCAAAACCCTCTAATAAATCGCTTAGCCCAGGGGATTTTGAAACAAGCTCTTCTGAATCAAAATCTTCTTCTGGAGGCTGTTTGCTCTCAAGATTCGGGTAGCCGTCAGAAAGTCCGGAAGACTGACTTTTCAAAGGGTCTCTTTCTTCCGATCCTTTTTTCGATATATTTAAATTTTTTTCTTGATTGATTGACATATGGTCAACTTTTATCCTCTCCAGCAAATCTTACAAACAATTTAAAAAAACCATTTTTGCATCTAAAAATTCAAAATCAATACCATCATTCTTAACTTTGGCCTCCCAAACAACATCAAATCTCCCAGATAACAATTCTTTCAAAATTTGTTTGTTGTTTCTCACGATCCATCTTATATTATTATAGTGCTTGTAAAGAACTGTTTCAGAATAATCTTTTTGGACTTCAAGATTTCTAAACTCTACATCCTTTGTGCAGACCACAACTTTTGGATTGCCAAAGCCGAAGGGAGTCATTAGTCTCAAAGCCCTAAAAAAGTTATCATCTATAGCAAAGCCATTAAAAGATATATCAACGTTTAAAAAGGGTATGCTTTCTTTCACCCTAAATCTTTCGAAGGATTTTTTTATTTCAGGGAACGCATCCTTTCTTATAGTAAAGCCGACTGCGCCTTGATGTCCTCCAAAATTTATAAACTGTTCTATTATTTCTGGATATTCCGACTTCACCTGATCAAATATACCTATTAAATCTACATCATTTCCTGGACTTCTCCCGGATCCATATAGTAACTGCTCGCCCGAACAGAGAAAGAATGGCCTTTTGTAAGAGCATGCGAGCCTTGACGCAAGAGGGCCAATAATGCCCTTTGGGCAGTTGTCGATTCTCATAAAGTGAACATGCGGAGAATACAGATTTTCATTTAGGTGGTTTATGCAAATAGAGAAAAATTGACTTTGAAGAGATTTTCTTTTGTTGTTATAGGATTCCAAAAGATTGCACTGCTCAATCGATCTATTGTTCTCCATTTCCAGCAAAAAATTCAGAGCAAGGTCTGGCTTTCCAACCCTGCCTGCAGAGTTAATCAAAGGAACCAGATAGAACATCAGGTCCTCAATGGTTATAAACGGCATTCTCTTGTTCAAAAAATTAGCTATCCCTGGCAGAGTAGTGTTCTTTAGTTGCTCCAATCCCAATTTTACAATAATCCTGCTATCGCCTAATAGCTCTATAGAGTCCCCGACTGTCCCAATAGCAGCCAACTCTAATAGAGTCGGATATATTTCATAGCAATCTTCAAATATATCCGACAACATTAAAAATCGCAATATAACTCCAGCACTACAGAGCGGATCTCCGTCCCAAATGTGTGGATTTACCAGGTTGATGCTATCGTCTAAGTCGCAAAGGATCTCGTGATGATCTAAGTAAAGTAAATTTAGACCCATTTTTTCACCAGCTAACCAAACGTCTCTTGAGTTAGACCCGGAATCGAGCACAATTATATTATTAATATTCTGTTCTTTAAAATAATTTAGCACATCGATATTGACACCGTATCCGTCATCTCTTGTGGGGAGCTTGAAGACAAACTTTTTATTTAAATGAGAGAGAAATTTACAAAGAATTGCTACAGAGGTAACCCCATCAGCATCATAATCGCCAAAAATTCCAATGGGTTCCTCTGATATAAGCATATTTTTGAAAGTATCCAGAGCTCTTTCTATGCGATCGTTTTCAAATCTCGAATCGAAGTTGTCAGTAGAAATCTTTAGAAACCTGTCTAACTGGTCAGCTGATAAACACCTATTATTTAGGATTAGTTCAATAAAACCGTATAGACTTCTGTCTATATTATTATCGCTTTGAGATATTTTCCATCTAAATTTCGGCAGATCACAGCCCATTAGCAATTTTTTGTCTGGTGAGCATCTGGCAACGAGTAAAAAGAGATATCGTCATAAAAAGACAAACTCTTTTCATAGAATAAACCCTAAATTAAATGGATTTTTAATGTTCACCTGTCAATCTCACATTTCATCTATTTTTTATTATCTGGCAAACTTTATATATTTCGTCCTCTTTTTGCATGTGAAAGATAGGAAGAGACAGAACCTCTTTTGAAATCATTTCAGCAATAGGGAAGGAGCCTTCACTATAACCAAGGTATCCAAAAGCCTTCTGAAGGTGTAGCGGCAACGGATAGTGAATGGCTGATTGTATTTCGTTTGAGCCTAAATAAGAAATAAAATCGTCTCTATCTTTAACTCTAATAGTAAATTGATGATAGGTGTGGCGACAATCGTCTTTTTCCGAAGGAAGCAAGACTATATCTTTAAGTTCTTTAAGATAAATAGCTGCCAATTGTCTCTTTTTTTCTATGAATTCCTCAAAATATTTTAATTTTACATTCAAAATTGCAGCTTGCATCGTATCGCATCTGGAATTATACCCTATAATCTCATGTAAATACTTTTTTCTGCTTCCGTGTGATCTGAGCATGTCGATTCTATCGCAAATGCCATCATCTTTTGCAAAAACTGCTCCCGCATCGCCGTATGCGCCAAGATTTTTTGTTGGAAAGAAACTTAGAGCGCTAATATCTCCTATCGAGCCTGTTTTTTTGCCTTTGTAAACCGAGCCAAAAGCTTGAGCGTTGTCTTCAATAACTATCAAGTTATATTTTTTTGCAATCTTCATAATTTCATCCATATCAGCGCTGTGACCAAAAAGGTGCACTGGGAGAATAGCTTTTGTTTTATCTGTTATCTTTTCTTCAATTAATTTTGGATCTAAATTAAGAGTTTCTTCATCTATATCCACAAACACAGGCTTGGCGCCGACAAAGGTTATTGTGCTTGCAGTAGCCACAAAGGTAAAAGGAGTCGTTATAACCTCATCTCCCTCGCCTATAGATGCAGCTCTTAACGCAATCAATAGAGCATCAGTCCCCGAAGCAACGGTAAAAGCCCTGCAGCCAAGATAATCAGAGAGATTTTTCTCAAGCTCTCCTACCTGTTTGCCCATTATAAATGCGCCACTGTTAAGCACACTTTGAAGTTCTTTGTCAATTTCGTCTTTTAATAAGTTATATTCCCTACCAAAATCAGCCAATTTAATCATTTAATTTCTCCACATCCATTTTAAAAATTTTTATTTTCATCTTTTTACCTCAAGATATGTTATTACATCTTTCTAAACTGTCTAAATATCTTCTTTCTTGAAACCATAATTACAGCAGAGCAATCGTTACATTTAAGTACTATGTCAGAACCTAAATAAATAATGGTCCATAGAGTGGAGCCACAAACATGAGGTACTCTTGATTTTAGAATCATTCCCTCTGAAAGACCATCTTTATCACACAACAATATAG
>NZ_JBAGBW010000034.1 GCF_039822205.1 Thermodesulfobium sp. 4217-1 | reverse complement strand
TGCTTTTGCCATTATTTACCCTCCAAAAACTTATTTTTTATAAGTAATTTTAAAATCATTTTTTAAAAAAAGTTTATCCTTTTTTTGAAGAAATAATTGCTTCAGCAACATTTCTAGGGACTTCTTCATAGTGATCAAATTCCATTGTATACGTTCCTCTGCCTTGAGTTTTAGATCTCAAATCAGTCGCATACCCAAACATCTCGGACAACGGCACGAGAGCATTTATAATATGCACTCCATTTCTTGTAGTCATTCCGTCGATTCTGCCTCTACGAGAGTTTATATCTCCTAAGACCTCTCCTAAATAGTCATCTGGCACCACAATTTCGATGCTCATAACTGGTTCAAGTAAAATTGGCTTTGCTTTTGACATAGCTTCCTTAAAAGCCATAGATCCAGCAATTTTAAATGCCATTTCGGATGAGTCTACATCGTGGTATGAACCGTCAAAAATTGTAACCTTGAAGTCCACCACAGGATAACCAGCCAGAACTCCAGATTGCATTGCTTCTTTTATACCAGCTTCAACAGCAGGAACATATTCTTTTGGAATTGCTCCACCCACAATTTTGTTCTCACAAACAAACTCAGAACCTTGCTCAGTAGGAACCATCTCTATCCAGACATGGCCATATTGACCTCTACCGCCAGACTGTCTTATGAATTTCCCTTCAGCCTTAATCGGTTGTTTTATAGTTTCTCTATATGAAACCTGTGGTTTGCCTATTGTAGCTTCTACTTTGAATTCTCTTAAAAGTCTATCGATAATAATCTCAAGGTGCAATTCGCCCATACCCTGGATAATAGTCTGGCCCGTTTCGTGATCAATGCTAACTCGGAAAGTTGGATCTTCTTCTGACAACTTTTGGAGAGCAACTGAGAGCTTCTCTTGATCTACTTTAGTCTTTGGTTCTATGGCGACAGATATTACAGGTTCTGGTATATGAATAGATTCTAAGATTATTGGTCTATCTTCTTGTGAAAGCGTGTCACCAGTTACTGTATCCCTAAGACCAACCACTGCACAAAGATCGCCAGCGTAAACTGCAGGTATTTCTTCTCTGTGATTTGCATGCATCTGCAAAAGCCTTGCAACTCTTTCTTTGGTTCTCTTTTTAACATTGTAAATGTATGAACCAGCC
This sequence comes from Thermodesulfobium sp. 4217-1, assembly GCF_039822205.1. Classification (NCBI taxonomy): domain Bacteria; kingdom Pseudomonadati; phylum Thermodesulfobiota; class Thermodesulfobiia; order Thermodesulfobiales; family Thermodesulfobiaceae; genus Thermodesulfobium; species Thermodesulfobium fumaratoxidans. The sequence continues at coordinate 11,983 of NZ_JBAGBW010000034.1, read as the reverse complement.
TTTATTTCACCTGAATACACCCTTATATAAGTTAATCTGCCTACATAAGGATCTGAAATGATCTTAAAAGCAAGAGCCGCAGCAGGTTCATCATTAGAGGGCAGCCTTACTTCGACCTTGTCAGTTTTTGGGTTTAGCCCTTCAACAGGAGGTACGTCTTCTGGAGATGGCAAATAGTCGACTACGGCATCCAAAAGTTGTTGGACTCCTTTGTTTTTAAAAGCTGTTCCGCACAAAACGGGAATAAGTTTATTTTCAATGGTTGACTTTCTAATAGCAGCTTTTACTTCTTCAAGAGATATCTCTTCACCGTTCATATACTTACCTAAAAGTACTTCATCGTTTTCGACAGCATTTTCAATAAGTTTTTCCCTGCAGTCTTCAACAACTTCTTTGTAATCTTCCGGCACATCTAAAACTTCAAAATCTCTGCCGCTTTTATCGCCTGCCCAAACGTATGCTTTTCTCTCGAGTATGTCTATTACGCCTAAAAAGTTGTCTTCTGCGCCCATAGGAACTTGGATAGGAACTACAGGAGCTCTAAGCTTCTCTCTCATATCGGTTACAACTCTGAAAAAATCTGCTCCAACTCTATCCATTTTGTTTACAAATACAACCCTTGGCACTTCATACCTGGTGGCCTGTCTCCAAACGGTTTCAGATTGTGGTTGTACGCCCTCTACAGCTGACAGTACAACTACGACGCCATCTAGTACCCTTAATGAACGTTCTACTTCAATTGTAAAGTCCACGTGACCTGGAGTGTCAATTATATTAATTCTAAAACCTCTCCATTCAACAGTGGTTACTGCTGAAGTTATTGTAATGCCTCTTTCTCTCTCTTGAGGCATCCAGTCCATAGTTGCAGTACCCTCATGGACTTCACCAACTTTATGAATTCTGCCAGAATAGAACAAAATCCTTTCAGTAGTGGTAGTCTTACCTGCGTCAATATGCGCAGCAATACCAATATTTCTTAATTGATCAATGGAAAAACCTCGTTTCATAAACACTCCATCCTTAATTTGTTAATTTCTTACCACCTATAATGCGCAAAAGCCCTGTTGGCCTCTGCCATCTTATGCATATCTTCTCTTTTTTTAATGCCAGTTCCTGTACCCCTAAAGCCATCAATGATCTCTTGAGCCAAATTTTCTGTCATCGACTTACCAGTTCTAGCCCTGGCTGCGTCTACAATCCAACGAATTGCAAGAGCCAAACCTCTCCTTGGCACTACTTCGATAGGTATCTGGTAAACAGCACCACCGACACGCCTTGGTCTTACTTCAAGAATTGGCGTTATGTTTTGTATGGCTTTTTCCAAAGCCTGGACACCTGGTTCTCCGACAGCTTTCTCAACTATGTCAAGTGCTCCATACATTATGTGTTCTGACTTACTCTTTTTACCATCCCACATAACCTTATTAATAATTCTTGTAACAACAGTACTGCCAGTAACTGGATCAGGTATTAAAGGTCTAACTCTTGTTCCACCGCGTCGAGGCATAACTTTATCTCCTTTTTAGCTTATTTCTTTGGTTTTTTAGAGCCATATTTAGAACGACTCTGAGCTCTATTTTGAACACCGGCTGCATCTAAAGCCCCTCTTACAATATGGTAACGAACACCAGGAAGGTCCTTTACACGACCTCCTCTTACCAAAACAACAGAGTGCTCTTGTAAATTGTGTCCAATACCAGGTATATAAGCAGTAACCTCAAATCCATTAGTGAGCTTTACACGAGCAACCTTTCTCAGAGCCGAATTAGGTTTCTTTGGTGTAGTAGTATAAACTCTTGTGCAAACTCCTCTTCTTTGAGGACAGGACTGCAATGCTGGCGACTTTGATTTTCTTGTTAATTTTTCACGTTCATATCGAACCAATTGATTAATTGTGGGCATACTATAATCCCTCTTTTAGAGGTTCACCTCCTAGTAAATAAAATTTTAAAGTATAGACAAAATGCTATCATACCAATAAATAAAACATCTGTCAAACAGGAAAATTACATACGTTATAAAAGATTTCTAAAGATAACTAAAAAAATATCAATGAAATCTAATTATTAAATTTTTCCTTATATAATTAAGCAAATTCGAATATCTAACTTTAAATATTATCTTTTTTTTGTATAAACTTTAAAATTGAGTATATCCAGACTTATTGATTGCACAAATGCTTCCATCTATCTTTTTTAATACAACTTTCTTGTCGTCACAAACCTCTCCAATTATCTTTACCTTATCGGATGATTTTTTCAAAGAGGAAGAAATATCTAAAAAGCTATCTCTCTTCACTACTGCCACAAGCCCAAAATCTTCTCCTCCATTAAAAACAAAATCAAGATATTCCTTATTTGTAATTTCTGCAATAGCTTTAAGTTTTTCATCAAATATCTCTTCCTCAAAAAGCATTGCGCCAAAGCCATTTTTAACAACCAAATTTTCAATACAACTAGCTAACCCGTCAGAATTATCCATCATTACGCGTATCAATTTTGACTGTCCCAAAATACGTCCTGCGATAACCTGAGGATATGGATATAGAAAAACCTCTACCTGTTCATCGAAACCGTCAAACTTGTTTTTAATTACTTCCAAACCAGCACCAGAATAACCCAGGGGACCTACAGAGACGATTAGGTCTCCAACTTCTATCTCTCCTTCTCTTTTTATGGCCATCGATTTTTCAACATAACTTATCAAAGTAATAGAAATAATCGTGTTTTCAGATTTAATAGTATCTCCGCCAGCTAAATGAGTGTTAAACTTCTCAGCAAGGCCATTTAGACCTTTATAAATATCTTCTATATAATCGAAGTCTCTTTCTGGATTTATTCCCAAGGATATAAAATAAAATTTTGGTATTGCGCCCATAGCAGCAATATCAGACAAATTAGCACACATAGATCTGTACCCAACCGCATAAGGGTTGGTATCAGCCAAGAAGTGTTTTCCTTCCACAAGCATATCTGTGGTAATTACTAAATCAAAACCTTCAGGTGGGGAAATTACAGCGGCATCATCACCAATTCCCAATTTAAGATCGGCCACTGTCTCTTTTGGGTTTATGCTATTAATAAAACCAAACTCCCCAAGATCCTTAATTTTCAACATTTTTTCAAATCTACATTTAGATACTCTGCGACGATCTTCATTGCACAATACTTGCCACACATACTGCAACCCTGTTCTTCGGCAGACTTTCTACTGTTATAAACTCTTGATGACTTTTCAGGATCTACAGAAAGCTCGATCTGCTTTTTCCAGTCAAGAGCTTTTCTTGCTTGAGCCATCTCTAAGTCCCAGTTAAGAGCGCCCTTTACCCCTTTGGCAATATCAGCAGCATGAGCCGCTATCCTTGAAGCAATAACCCCATCCTTCACATCCTCTAAGGTTGGCAAGCCCAGATGTTCGGCTGGAGTTACGTAGCACAAAAAATCTGCTCCATACATGCCTGCGATAGCTCCTCCAATAGCCGAAGTTATATGGTCGTATCCTGGCGCCACATCGGTCACTAAGGGGCCTAATACATAAAATGGAGCTCCCTGACAAAGTGATTTCTGTATCTTTATATTAGTTTCTATCTGGTCGATAGGAACGTGACCCGGTCCCTCGACCATCACTTGCACACCGTAATCAAGAGCAGTTTTCGTAAGCTCACCTAAAGTTATAAGCTCTTCAATCTGAGACCTATCAGTTGCATCAGCTAAAGCGCCCGGTCTCATTCCATCACCTAAGGACAGGGTCATATCATACTTTTTCGCAATTTCTAACAATCTATCATAGTTTTCATAAAGAGGATTCTCTTTGTCGTTGTGAAGAATCCAGGCAGTTAGAAAAGATCCGCCTCGGCTTACAATATCTGCAGTTCTCTTTTGCTTTCTCAACCTCTCAATAGAGGACCTTGTGACACCGACATGGACTGTTATAAAGTCAACTCCTTGTTCACCTTGTTTTTCAATAACGTTGAAAAAATCATCAACGTCCATCTTTACTATCGCACCATATTTTTCAAGCGCATTCACTGCAACTTCATATATTGGCACCGTTCCAAATGGCACATCGCAATCTGCCAAAAGAGTCTCTCTAATTTTTATTAGATCCCCTCCTGTAGAAAGATCCATTACCGCATCTGCACCACTTTGAATAGCAATCTTCAATTTTGCAATTTCTTCCTCTATATTTGGAAAATCGCTTGATGTGCCAATATTGGCATTAACCTTTGTCTTTAACCCTTTGCCTACCCCCCTATAAGACATTGATTTGTGATTTATGTTCGCTGGAATACAAATTGTACCAGCACTTAATTGTTCTAATATATAATCAACGCTCAAACCCTCATATTCTGCAACATATTTTATTGCGTCGGTATACACGCCCTTCAATGCCGACTCTCTCTGGGTCATTTAATTTTCCTCCTTATTTGTTGAAATATTAATTAATTTTTTTAACTCTTCATCTCTATCTTTAGCATGCCAAAAGCCGCTTCCCACACAAATTCCATCAGTCCCAGCATCAAAAACAGCTTTAGCATTATTTGAATTAATACCGCCAATAGAATATATAAAAGTTGTAGTTAAAGACCTAATTTTTTTTAGAAAGCCTAAACCGTTCAATGCACATTCGGGCTTTGTAGATGAAGGATATATTGCTCCAACGCCAATGTAATCTACACTGGCCAATTGAGACGCTCTCAAATCATCAACGCTGTGAACTGTAGCACCCACTATACCTCTCCCCATAAGCCTTCTCACTACTCCAAAAGGCAGCTCCTCTTCGCCTACATGAACCCCAAAGGACTCTAAGGCAATAGCTACCTCAACTTTATCGTTAATAATAAGTTTTATCTGTGGGAAAAGTTCTTTTATTTTAGATCCTAATTCATAAATCTTCTTAGTAGAAAATTTTTTGGCCCTGAGTTGAATTAGATTTATTTCGTTGCTTACTAAAATATTAAGTCCATCAAAAAGATCCGACTCATCCTTTACCAAGCTCAAATCTGCCAATATATAAATGCTTTCAAAATTTTTAGATAACAATTCCTTTTCTATCTCATAAAACTTAAATCGTATTTTCATTATGCGATGACTGATGGAGGTATCTATAAATCTTGAAAACTCTTCTAAAACCCTCAAACTTTCTTTAACTCTTGACAGATTGGCCTTAAGAACCTGATCTTCATCTACGTATAAACTATGTGAATAATCTTTTCCCGTGTCAGATTCAATATCTCTTGATTGAAAAAGATTAAAATTTAAGATAAGAGATACTTCATGTCTAATATCTCTAATCTTAGAAGAATTATGCGAATCATTTTTTATAAACCGTAAATAGTCCTCAACAACCCTAAGGCCCTCTATACACCTATTGCGATTAGCATCTAAAACTCTATTAACATCTTTTTCATAAAACATATTTATTTTAACCTCGCTCTAAAAAATAAAAAAACTCCCGACTTTGGGAGTTTTTTTATTTCTCTCCCTTCGTCGGTATTATCCGATTCAGGTTCTGCGGGTCAGGCACTAGCCTATCTCAGCCCTTTCGAGCTCCCCGGGAAAATACAACTATATAATACATTTTAAACAAATTACAAGCAAATTACAAATGAGTACATTTTATTTTAAAATAATAATTTTTTTAAATTACTTTAAAACAAAAGGAGGACCGCTTATTCGCAGTCCTCCTCGCTATTACAAAAAATGATAAATTAGTTAACCCATATCAGGCAGTGCACAACGTCCAAAAATGTTCATCTCACAACCTTTGGTAGCATCGGCCATGTGATTAATATAATTGAGCTTATATTTAAGGAGCTCTTTGATATGCTCGATAACCTGCATTCCCTCTTCTGATTTAAAGAGGTGAGCATACCTTCCCTGAGTCTTCAAGAAATCCTCAATGGGTCTTAGCTCTCTTGGTTTAAAAGTTACGTTCCACTGTCCATTATCAACTTCATAAAGAGGCCAAAAACCTGTTTCGACAGCAAGCTTTGCAATACTGACAGTTTCTGAAGCAGGGAATCTCCACCCTCTTGGACATGGCGCAAGAACTGTAATGAAGCTTGGACCATCATAAGTAAGAGCTTTCTCTACCTTTCTCATGAAGTCATTCCAATGGGACAAAGAAGCCTGTGCAGCATATGCAATATCATGAGCTGCCATAATAGCCACTATGTCTTTTCTTAAACTTGCACGAACATTACCTGGTCTTACTTTTCCCACCTGACAGGTAGTTGTCCATGCTCCTAACGGAGTGGCTCCTGACCTTTGGATGCCAGTATTCATATATGCCTGGTTATCCATACAGATATAAAGCATTCTGTGCCCTCTCTCCATAGCGCCAGACAAGGCTTGAAAGCCTATATCATAGGTTCCGCCGTCTCCACCAAAAGCTATAAAGTTAATAGGCTCAGTAACCTTTCCTCTCTTAGAAAGTGCCTTATAGGCAGATTCCATTCCTGAAGTGATAGCAGCAGCATTTTCAAATGCATTATGATACCAGTTAACGTTCCAGGATGTGTATGGGAAAATGCAAGAAGAAACTTCAAAACAGCCTGTGGCCTCGCCCACTACTACAGGATCTTTGGACGCCATTATAGCCTGTTTTATAATCATCGGCTCAGGGCAGCCTGCACAAACTCTATGTCCTGAAGTTATAGGTAAATCTTTTTTAGGTAATTCAGTCAATTTGAAAGCCATATTATATGTCCTCCTTTATCCTTTCACGCCGATATACTGTCTCAAATCCTTTACTTCACCTTTATCAACATTGCCCATCAGGTTTTCAAATATGTTTGCCATATCTTTAATCTTTACATCTCTGCCGCCCAAACCTATAATATAGTTTGCCATTAGAGGCATCTTCTTTTTATTCGCACAGGCTCCAGATAATTCAGAGAAAATCGGCGCACTAGCACCGCCATAAGCATCAGCTCGTTCCACAACAGCTAAGCCTTTTAGATTAGAAATTGCTTCATATAGTTCTTCGGCAGGGAATGGTCTAAAAAGCCTAAGTCTTATAACTCCTACTTTTATACCCTTCGACCTAAGCTCATCGACTGCAAGCATAGCTACACCAGTGATTGAAGACATAGCCAATATTGCATATTCGGCATCTTCCATTTTATATGTTTCCATAATGGCTGGAATATTCTTTCCAAATTTCTTATTGTATTCTTCGTGAATTTCTACAATTACTTTCTTTGCATTTTGGATTGTTTCTTGCAAATTTTTCCTTGCTTCCATGTAGTAATCTGGCAGAAAATATGCGCCAACACTTACAGGTTGTTTCAAGTTTAAGAGAGAATATGGAGGATCAAACTCTCCAACAAAATCTTTAACCTCTTGGTCGTCTAATAATTCTATTCTCTCTGTATTGTGAGAAATGCTAAAAGCATCAAGGCCAACAATAACAGGCAGATAAACCTTAGAATTTTCAGCAATTCTTGTGGCAATTATCGTTGAATCATAAGCTTCCTGTCCATTAAAACAGTAAAGGTGAATCCAGCCAGCATCCCTTGAACCCATAGTGTCGCTGTGATCTCCGTGAATGTTTATAGGAGCAGAAAGCGCTCTGTTAACATCGATCATTATGATTGGATGCCTATTCCCTGCTGCAATGTAAAGAATCTCATGCATAAGGGCAAGACCTTGAGAGGAAGTACAAGTCATTGTTCTAGCTCCTGCAGCCACCGAACCACAACATGCCGAAAGTGCCGAATGTTCAGACTCTACTGTCACAAATTCAGTATGAACAATCCCGTCAGCAACAAATTCTCCAAACCTCTCAACGATTAAGGTTTGAGGGGTAATAGGATAAACTGCAACTACATCGGGATCAATTTGTCTCATTGCTTCTGCTACTGCATAATCTCCAGTTAAACCAACATTTTTTCTCGCCATATGACCCTCCATTATTTCAAAAATGGCTTTTCAGTATTTTCAAAATCTGCACCCAATACCATTTCTATGGCATTTACAGGACAGACCTTGCTACAAACTCCGCACCCCTTGCAGTGTACAGGGTCAAAGCCTAACATTTCATATTTTTCGCTTTCCTTAGCTACCACAATTGACATGTCTGGACAGAAAAGCCAACACGTCATACAATTCGTACATTTATCTTTATTTACTTTTGGATGTTGCATTCTCCATGTGCCTGTTTTAAGACAGGTCGAATTAGAACCACCCACCAAACTTCCTCCAACAGGAATATCCTTCCAGCCTAACTTCACTTCACAGGGGGTTTCAATTCTCTTTATATCTTTATTCATCCCTGTTTCACCTCCTCATATGCCCTTTTTATAGCAGAAACATTGGCATCAATAACCTCTTGCTTAAATTTGCCCGTAAAACTTCTTACCATTTCGTTTATAACATCATCAAAACTTAATATGCCAGTTGCTCTGACCAATGCACCTGCCATAGTTGTATTAGTTATTGGTCTTTTTAAGGTTTCAAGAGCTATTTTTGTAGCATTAACTGTAAACAATTTTATTCCAGATGAAATCTTAAGCTCTTCTCTTAACTTCTCAGGCTCACCGGGATAATTCACAATTAAAAAGCCATCACTTTTAAGGCCCACCAAGAAAGGCGTTTGTGAAAAAAGTGTAGGATCTAAAACAACAACTGCATCTGGTTCATCTATTTGAGAATAATTTTTTATTGGAACATCAGAAATTTTGGTATAGGCTACGATAGGAGCACCCTCCCTTTCAGCTCCGAATTCAGGAAAAGACTGAAAGTATTTATTTACGCTTAGTGCAGCTGATGCCAGAAATTGAGATGCTGTCCAGGCACCCTGGCCTCCTCTTGCATGCCAACGAATTTCCCAGTAACTTTTCATTATCAAACCTCCTTTAAAGTATAAAAAAGCAGAAAAAATAACAACATGCCCGCTTGAGATAATCATATTATATATGTATTTATTAAAATTTTTTAAGTATATTAAGTATACCAAATGTTTTGAAATGTCAGAATAAATAGGATATTGAAATTTTTTAAGTTATATGAGAAAAATTAAATGTTAAGAATTTCTTTGTAAAGAAGCATAAGTTCTTTGTCAAAAAGTGGTCTTGAAAGTCCTGAAACCTTATTTTTTATTTTTGGTAAAAGAAGATTTATTTCGCCATTGTTAAGTTGAATCCCAAATTCTTCAAATTTGTTTTTTATAGCCTTAGGTCCAGAATGTTTACCAATAACCAGCTGTTCTACCATGCCAAGATCGTCAGCTGAAAAGGCTGATACTTTCTTCCCCATCCTTCTCGCATCAAGCGAAATGCCAGATTCAGTATTGAAAAGCTTTTTACCAACTATTGGTTTATAATCAGATATTTGAACACCAGATCTTTGACTCACGAGATTAGACAATACAATCATCTTTTTGAAATCAAAGCCCAGATCGATCCCCCAAAGAATTTTCAATGCAGCGACTACTTCTTCCAATGAAGCGTTTCCTGCCATCTTGCCAAGACCTAAAACTGTAGTGCTTGCAAATTCGCAACCAGAAGCAATGCCCACAAGAGTGTTTGCAGTAGCCATACCAAAATCATTATGCATATGAACTTCCATAGGCATGCCCACTCTCTCAGAAAGGTATGTTATTGTTTCGTGAACCTTAAATGGATCCATTACGCTTGACGTATCACAAATTCTAAGTCTGTCTGCTCCTGCCTCTTTTGCCATAAGAGCAAATCTCACTAAAAGATTTCTTGGCGCTCTCCCTGCATCTTCCATATGCAAAGAAACATAAAGACCAAGTTTCTTTGCATAGTTTATTGCTTTATCGGTGGCCTTAAGAGCCTCATCAAAATCTACGCCCATTTTAAAATGAAGGTGAATAGGAGAAACAGGACAAGAAATCCCAACAGCCTCTACGCCAGCTTTCAAAGAAGAGTCAATGTCAGAGGTAACAGGCCTATTCCAAGACATTATTTTTGACTTCAAGCCAAGCTTTACAATCTCTGAAACGGCATCAAATTCTTCGCCCATCATTGCAGGAATTCCTGCTTCAATCTGATATATACCCATATTGTTTAATTTTTTGGCAATATCAATCTTATCTTGCTTAGAAAATATAACGCCAGCCGTTTGTTCTCCATCTCTCAAAGTCGTATCTATAATTTTGATATTATCTAATACAGCTTCGAAAGAGCTCGGTAGATTGAAAAACATGCTATATAAGAATTCCTTTTTTTAACTTATACGGTAATTTCACGGGAGAGCCCTTTTTCAGAATGGACTCCTCAGCAGCCTCCAGGATTTCAAGGATCCTTAAACCTTGCATGCCCTCTGTTATAGGCTCTTTTTTATCTAAAATTGAATCTATAAAGGATTTACATTCGTTTTTCAAAGGCTCAGCTTGCTCAAAATCGACAATTTTTTCGCCACCAGAATTTAAAAACGGCTTTCCATTAACAATTTTTGCACCTTTATTATAAAGTATCAGTTTATGAGGAGCTCTATCATCAAATATCGCCATTTTCTTCGTCCCAATAACGACTGTTTGTTGAATTTTTCTTGGATGAAGCCAAGAAACAAATATATTGCCAAATATATCCTTGAATTCCAATGTCACATGGGCAATGTCGACCCTATCCTCGCTTAAAAAGCTATGACCGGTGCTCGACACTACAATATCTCCCTCTAATCCAAGCAGATAGAAAAATATTGACAGATCGTGCGGAGCAAGATTCCACAAAACTGATTCATCAAAAGATACCTTGCCTAAATTTAGCCTACTTGAGTGAATGTAGTGGATATCTCCAAGTTCGCCTTCCATAACAAGTTGATGAAGGGTTTGAACAGCGGGATGATACAAAAGTACATGCCCTACAAGCAATCTTAAATCTTTAGCGCGAGCTATCTCAATCAGCTCCTCACCTTCTTTTGCATTAAGGGCCATAGGCTTCTCTACAAAAACATGTTTTCCACTATTTAGCGCCCTTTTCGCAAGAGAGTAGTGAAAAGATGAAGGAGTAGCAATTACCACAGCGTCAATTTCGTCAGACAAAAATATTACTTCTGGATCAGTTACACAATTTACATATTTATATTGACTTTCTACTTTTGCCAGCTTATCTGGATCCAGATCACAGACGCTATGAAGACATCCTAATTCAAAAAAATTTCTTATTAGGTTAATACCCCAATCTCCTGCACCAATTACAGCAACATTTACACTCGTTTTAATTTCACCTCTCTAAATTATTATGATAATTAATTTTTATCGACGTTAACAGAGTTCTTAGAAACGATACTTGAACTGTTAACAGTTATGTCTTTACTTGTTTTCTCATTTGTTTTCAACGTCGTTTTATCATTCGTTTTCAATGCGGGCTCAAGAGTAGGAACGACAAATGCTATCTCAATCTTTCTTGGATCGTCTGTTTTTAATATAGTATAATTTGGCGCATCTGGAAAGGTCAAAACAATTCTTGATGATTTCAATATATCAGAATCAAAATTCTGGATTCTATACATATTTACATAATTTATGCCCTTAGGAGTAAACTGACCTGTCTTTACGGTCTTATCAAGGAAGATATTTGGAATATCAATAATAACCTGATCCGGGAAAGCAAATTGCTTAATATCAGCTTGCGAAATCGGAGTTGTGCTCTCTATCAGAAGTATAGCCTTCGTACCGTCATTATAAAGCTTTACATCATTGATAAATTGATTCTTCATAAGATTGACAGGCGGATAATCACCATCAGTAATTTTTAGAGGTTGTACAGTAGTTGTCGTTGATGTAGCAGATGGAGAAGTTTGAGTTTGAGTACTATTGCTATCAGCATTTACTTTAAGAGTGCTACTTGGCAGAACTGTACTGTTACCTGGCTGAACTGTCTGCTTTAGTACAGGCGCTTTATCTGCCATATTAGTAGGTAAAGGAGAATTTGTATTTTTAGGATTAATAGTTGTAGAAGAAGCATTTGTACTAGCAGCACTATTTGTACTAGCAGCACTATTTGTACTAG
>NZ_JBAGBW010000033.1 GCF_039822205.1 Thermodesulfobium sp. 4217-1 | reverse complement strand
CGAAGAAATCTCTAGAAATCTTATAGGGAACACGGAAAAGATATCTGATGAGGTGAAGAAGTTTAAGGTTTAATACCTGCAAAAACTTTCAACAACCCGAGATATTCTTCTCGGGTTGTTTTTTAAGGAGTGAAGCAATGACAAATATTGAAAAGCTAAAAACCTATGGGTGGAATTTTGAGGGCAGGGTCGCACATAAAGAATGGAAATTAAGCATTGGAGTGCCAGATGAACCGTATATAGTGAATATGCAAATCGATCTTGAAAGCGAAAGAACATATTTTAACGTTAGACACAAAAATATTGAGAAAAAGCACGAAGTAGATTTCAAAGAGGCCCTCCTTCACGCTACTGAGGGAAATCTTTTCAAGGATTTGCAAAATCCTTTTAAAGAAGAGATAATCTTATCTTATAAAAACAGCGAAAGCAGCGAAATTCAAATTACAAAAGTATTAAGCCCAAAATTCAAATCAATAATGTTTGATGAAGGAGAAGAAGAGTACTTTATCAGAAAGATAAAAAAGTTGGGGCAATCATTTACAGAATCCTATGAGAAAATAGACAAAGGCGATGTCGAGAACATATTAAGTAAAGGCCAAAACGAAAGGGAAAGTTTAATATCAAAGTTTTTAGAATAATTTAGGAGACACTTTTGAACAGACTGATTGATATGGACGAAGAACAAATCCAATATATAAAGAAGTGGGGATTCTTAAGCGTCATAATAGGGATTGCTGGCGGATTGGGCGCAATATTTTTCTACAGCGCTATACAATTTTGTACGTATTTATTTCTGGGTCTCGGTGTAGGATGCTACCCCCCTTCTCCAGCTGGAGAAGGGGCTACAAAAATAGTTCCTATATTAAGGCATTGGATGATTCCAGTTTCTACTACAATTGGCGGCCTTTTAAGCGGCTTCTTGGTTTATAAGTTCGCACCAGAAGCAGAGGGACATGGCACAGACGCAGCAATCGACGCATTTCACAACAAAAAGGGGATAATACGAAAACGTATCCCCCTTATAAAAACAATTGCATCGGCAATAACAATTGGAAGCGGAGGAAGTGCAGGAAGAGAGGGCCCCACAGCACAAATAGCAGCAGGAATAGGCTCAATAGTAGCACAAAGCTTAAATTTGAGCGTTAAGGATAGACGACTTGCGGTAGTAGTTGGGATAGGAGCAGGAATAGGCTCAATTTTCAAAGCCCCACTTGGCGGAGCTCTCCTGAGCACTGAAATACTTTATTTAGACGGATTCGAGATAGACGCCCTTATACCATCTTTCGTTGCGTCCTTGATAGGATATGTAATATTTGCTTCTTATGTAGGATATACCCCAATATTTGGCCAATTTCCCAGTGATTACACATTTTCACCCCAAAGTCTTGTTTATTTTGCAATTCTTGGTTTATTGTGTGGTCTTATCGGAATTCTATACACAAAAACTTTTTATGGCACAACAGCATTGTTTAAGAAAATAAAGATTCCCAACATGTTAAAGCCTGCAATAGGAGGTTTATTGGTTGGGCTAATAGGCATGTTGTATCCACAAATTCTTAGCATGGGCTACGGTTGGATTCAAATAGGGATGAACAGCTCAATTCCATTGGAGATTGTAATAGCTATAATTTTTCTAAAAATAATTGCAACCTCTTTGACAATTGGTTCAGGCGGGAGTGGAGGCGTCTTTGCGCCAGGGCTATTTATTGGCAGTATGGTAGGGCTTGCCTTATGGAAGATAATTAGCTTGTCACCTCTTCACATTTCACATATACCAGAGGTTTTTATGGTTATAGGCATGATGGCACTTTTTGGAGGAGTAGCAAGATGCCCTCTTGCAGTAATGTTTATGGTTAGCGAAATGACAGGCGGATATGCTCTAACGATTCCCGCGATGATAGCAGTTGCCATATCGTACGTCATAGTTGGTAAAAATACTATGTATAAGAGCCAGGTAAAATCACCATCCGAATCTCCAGCCCACAAATTTGACTACTATAAGCCTATTCTTGGCAAGATAAAAATAAAAGAGATATTAATAAAAGATGTCCCTATTGTAACTGAAGAAGACAGCATAAAATCTGCCGCAGAAACTTTAAAAAAACACAAGATATCAGGAATGCCTGTTTGTTCAGCCCAAAACAACTCATTGGTTGGCGTTATCTGCAATCAGGATGTCTTAAACAACTGCGAGGGAGGAAGAGACAAAAAAATTGTCGATATAATGAATTCTCCTGCGATAACAATATCTTCAGAAGATAGCCTTTACGACGCCCTATCTATAATGTATAAGAACGACATATCTTTTTTGCCTGTTGTAGATAAAAACGTGCTACTGGGTATGGTCACAAGGGAAAAGGTATTAGAAATTTATTTTAATAATGTAAATAAAGAAAATCCAGAATAACATTTGCAAATATGAAATAATCTGATATAATTCAAATACGCTAAGTGGGTCTTAGCGGGCGTAGCTCAACGGTAGAGCATCGGCTTCCCAAGCCGAGGGTTGAGGGTTCGAGCCCCTTCGCCCGCTCCAGTTTATATGGCGACGTGGCCAAGCGGTAAGGCAAGGGCCTGCAAAGCCCTCATTCCCCAGTTCGAATCTGGGCGTCGCCTCCAAAATCAAACGCCGGGGTGGCGAAATGGCAGACGCAACGGACTTAAAATCCGTCGGGCACCCCCCGTGTGGGTTCGAGTCCCACCCCCGGCACCATTTTATTTTTTTAGAACTAAAGACTTAAAAAAAATAAAATTTTAGGGAAGTAAAAATGAGCGACAAAGTAAAGGTTGGAATAATTATTTGCGATCGTTACAGATCTTGTGCTGGAGGCAAGTGCTTTAGATCCATGCAAAATCGAGAGGGTGCCTTCTCGATCTACAAGGACAAGGAAGTTGAGATTGTTGGATATACCTCATGCGGAGGCTGTCCGGGTGGAAATATTGAATATGCACCTGAAGAAATGATAAAAAATGGCGTCAATGCGATTCACCTTGCAACTGGACTTATCGTAGGATATCCTCCATGTCCGCACATCAATTACTTCAAATCTTTTATAGAAGAAAAATATAATATCCCGGTAGTAATAGGTACCCACCCTATTCCAGAAAAATACCTTAAAACACACTCAAAATTGGGGACATACGATACACAAGAATGGCGCGAAATAATGAAATTAACCTTAACCGACGAAAAAGTTCGCCTATCTTACGACTAAAAATTTTTAATAAACAATCCATTTTGTCAAGCGAGTGCTTTTTATGGACATTTACGCTAAGAAACGCTATAAAAAGTATTCGAAATTAGATGAGCGTCATTCAAGTTGAATCATTAACAAAATACTACAAAGAGTTAAAAGTCCTTGAAGGGGTCAGCTTCTCGTTGGAAGAAGGACAGATACTCTCTCTCATTGGACCAAACGGTTCAGGAAAGACCACGCTTACAAAAATAATATCTGGTTTTTCCAAAGCTAACTCTGGAGAGATAAAAATCTTTGGAAGAAGCACAGATGAGTTTAAAAAAATAAAAAATAAAATTGGTTTGGTCCCTCAAGAAAACAATTTAGATCAAGACATCAATGTACTTGAAAATCTTATAATACACTCAGAGCTATGTGGCTTAAACATAAAAATTGCTAAAGAGAGATCTTTAAATCTGCTTCAGAAATTCGGACTTGATAAATATAAACACGAGGATATAAGAGATCTCTCTGGTGGTACAAAAAGAAAGATTATGCTTTTAAGGGCGCTTTTGACCAATCCCAAACTATTAATTCTGGATGAGCCTACTATCGGCCTTGATCCAGCTATCAGAAGACAATTTTGGAATATAGTAATAGAGCTAAAATCTCAAAACGTATCAACGATATTTACCACGCACTATATGGAAGAAGCAAGTTTCCTGGCAGACAAAATTGCCTTTATAAATAATGGCAAATTGATTTTAAGTGGAAAACCGCAGGATCTCATAAAAAATGTGCTTGAAAACTTTGTATTTGAGATGAAGGAAAAGATATCTATAAATGGCTACAAAAGCTATGTATATGAAGACAAAACCTTTATTTTCACGTCAAACAAAGAGAGTCTAATCTCGACTCTAAGATTAAAGAAAATAGATCCGTCTGCAATAAGAGAGACTACTCTTGATGACCTCTTCCTATACCTTACTGGGGAAAAACTTTGACACCATCTTTAATAATATTCAAAAGAAATATTATTTCATTTAAAAAGCGTGCTTGGGGCACGTTGATAAGCGGCATAGATCCATTGCTTTTCCTTTTAGCCTTTGGCTTCGGTATAGGAAAATTTATCTCAAATGTTGAGGGCCTACCTTATATTGAATTTATAGCGCCCGCAATGGTTATTATAAGCGTTTTATACGGTTCATTTTTTGAAACAACTTACAACGCTTTCGTAAGAATGTATTATGAAAACATATATACAGCATGGCTATCTACAAACGCTACAGTTAAAGACATCGTTTTGGGGGAGATGCTTTGGGGGGCTTTCAGGGGAACGCTATATGCAATTATTGTAATTTTTGTCTTGTATTGTTTTGGACTTATAAAAAACTTAAGTTTTTTAATAATAATCTTAACCTTGCCACTTTTTGGTTTGGTATTTGCATCAATTGGCATGTTTTTTACTTCAGTAGTACCTAATATAATGTTTTTTGATTATCTTTATTTTGTGTACATAAATCCAATGATATTGTTTTCTGGAACTTATTTCCCAGTAAATATATTGCCAATATTTCTAAAAAATATTCTAAAAGCAGTCTTTCCTCTTTATTATGCAGTAAAGATTTCAAGAGAGCTCTATCTTGGCCAACCAATAGACATAATAAACGTAATAGTATTGCTGATAACAGCAGTAATTTTTACAGTTTTATCAATTAAATTTTTAAAAATTAGGCTGATAGATTAACGATGGATAAAAACACTATATCCCAAAATGCCCAAAACAAAGATCACTACAAGTGTATAAAAAATATAAATAAAAGCATTTGATCTGTATTCTCCCAATCCAATTCTTCTTTTCACCACTATATAATCTATAAGACCGACAATAACCGTTAAAAAAGAAAGCCCAGCAAAAACAACAGCCACCCAATAAAGATATAGGCTCTTTTCTTCAGGAATTCCAAATGTGGGACCCAGATAGTGGATGAAAAGATCGAATCTATCAAGGAGAACGCTAAAAGCCATCAGTCCAAGTGATGTCCTAATCCAGGAAAGAAGTGTTCTGACAGCAGCCATACTTTCTCTGGCGTCTTCTCCTTTTACATCATTTTTTGTTTTCAAGAACAAGTTATCAGGTTCCCTTATAAACTATGCCCTTATAAGAACAAACAAGACCAATACCAATAACACAGCTACAACGAAAGACATATATCCAATATGGTATTCTGGAGAACATTGAAAATATCCCGCTCTTATCTTTCTTACATTTTGGACATAGTCTACTGCACCAGCAAGTATTGTACAAACTGACATCAAGAGAAGTAAGATAACAATTATATGTATTGAACCTACCGTCCCCCTTATGTATGAAGAAACACCTGGTTGAGTTTGGAGCCAAACGTCAACTTTGTCAAGAGCAATACCAAAGCCTAACATATTAAAAGCTGTCCTGACCCATGCCAAAAAAGTCCTGACAGCAGCCATTGCAAACCTTGGGTCTACATAACTCATCCTGTCTTCTTCAAGACGAAGAATTTTCCTAATAAGATCCATCAATTTTGCTTCACCCCGTATTATATAAATTTAATTAATTATAAAACAAAAATTCATTTATATGAAGTAATTTTATAAAACCATAAGTATTAACAAAAGTTCAACTTTAAAGATATAATAACATCTAATATATAGCAGAAAAGGGTGAGCAAGAATGGAGAGAAAGATAAAAAAAGTACTTATTGCGAATCGAGGAGTTAGCGCAGTAAGAGTGATGCACACATGCCGCGACAAAAAGATCCCTACCACAGCGGTATACAGTACTCCTGATAGATTGGGGTTACACGTGCTCTCATCTGATTCTGCAGTTCACATTGGAGAAGCACCCCCAATAAAGTCATATCTAAACATGGATGTGATAATTGAAGCAGCTTTGAAAACTGGCTGCAACGCTGTGCATCCAGGATGGGGTTTTCTCTCAGAAAATCACATATTTGCCCAAAAGGTCATAGACTCAGGTCTTATATGGATTGGGCCAAAACCAGAAGTTATAAGAGCTATGGGAGACAAGATAGAAGCAAAAAAATGGGCAAAACGAGCAAATGTCCCTGTGATACCAGGAATTGACAACGCTAAAAACTTCGAAGAGATAGTCAACTGGATGAAAGAAGAAGATATCTCTTTCCCAATCTTGATTAAAGCCTCAGCAGGCGGCGGCGGCAAAGGTATGCTAAAGGTGGAAAAAGTTGATGACATCCAGAGTGCATTTACTCAAGTAAAGTCTGAAGCATTAAAGTCATTTGGAAATGACAATTTATTAGTAGAAAAGTATGTAGAAAGAGGAAGGCATATAGAGGTTCAAATAATAGCTGACGAACACGGTTCAATATGCCACCTATTTGAAAGAGAATGCACAATACAAAGAAGAAACCAAAAAATTATAGAAGAGACTCCATCTCCGAGTCTTGACGATACGCTCAGACAAGAAATATGTTTTACAGCAGTAAGGTTTATGAGAGAAATTGGTTATACATCTGCTGGAACAGTAGAATTCTTATACGACTCAAATACAAAAAAATTCTATTTTCTCGAAGTAAACACAAGACTTCAGGTAGAGCATGGTATTACAGAGCTCTCAACGGGGCTTGATATTGTAAGTCTAATGATGGATATAGCAGAAGGAAAAAGGCTACCTTTTAACCAATCAGACATACACCAAAATAGGTGGTCAATAGAGTGCAGGTTAAACGCAGAAGATCCCAAAAATTTCTCCCCCTCCTTTGGGAGGATTACAAGACTCCAAGCCCCCCACGGTCCAGGAATAAGAATTTCTCCAGGTGCCTATGAGGGAGCATCCATCCCCCCATTTTACGACTCTATGTTTATGCTTCTAATAAGTGCTGGTGCAGACAGGACAGATGCGATAAGGACAATGGATAGAGCCCTTTCAAGGGGTTTGCGGGTTGAAGGGGTTAAAACAATATTGCCGTTGCTGCTCAGCATAATAAGACATCCAAAATTCATCTCTGGTGAATTCTCTACAAGATTTATAGAAGAACATATGAATGAGTTAATTTCTACCTTTAAAGAGAGGGATCCAGAAGATGAGGTTCTCAAAATTGCTCGCTATGTTGCCGAGATAAGCGCTCTTGGCCAACAAAAATGGATGTGAGGTGATAATGTGTCCGAATATATATTTGTTAAACCTGGAATGAGTCCATCGGAAATCGTAGGAAAAGTTAGGAATCTTGATGGAGTATGTCTTACGTCCACAGGTATGAGAGATGCAGGACAGTCTGATTTTAAAAATAGACATAGAATCTACGATCTTAAAACACTTGCTCCGCATTACAACCAAATGGGGCTATTTAGCTCGGAATGTCATGGAGGCGCAAGGTGGCATGTAGGAGTAATGAACAGAAAAGAGTCACCCTTTGAAGAAGTAGAGATTTTTAGAGAGTTAATGCCAAACGTATTGCTGCAGACCTTAGTAAGGGAAACAAATCTTTGGGGCTATAGGCCATACCCAAAAAATGTTATTGAATATGTCGTATCTAAAGTAGACATAGACGTTTGGAGATGTTTTTCTTTCTTAAACGACATAAGAAATATGAGAACGGTCGCAGAAGTAGTTATGAACAGAGGAAAACTTTTCGAGCCAGCAATATCATTTACAGAAGTAGAATGGGCCACGAACGAGTACTACTTGAAAACAGTAGATGAAATTGTTTCTCTTTGCTCCGGGACAAACGAAATAATACTATGTATAAAGGATATGGCGGGAGTCGGCAGTCCAAAAAGGATATATAGTTTAGTTGATTGTATAAAACAAAAATACCCAGAGCTTGTAATTCACTATCACAGACACACCACAGACGGCCTTGCTCTACCAGCATACCTTGCTGCAGCTCAAGCGGGCACAAAGATAATAGACGTAGAAGAAGACTCTCTTGTTAGATTTTATGGACAGCCGCCAATTATGAGCACTTACGCATACCTCAAAGAGTCAGGCATAAACGTTCATCTTAATACAAAAGCAGTTTATGAGTCAATTCAAGTGGTGAGGGAATGGATAAAACACTATGAATGGGCTGAATCGCCCTTTAAAGGATTCGATTACTTTGTGACCAAACACAAAATGCCAGGCGGCGCATTCCCTAGCTCTTTCGAACAGGCGCAAAAGGGTGGATTTTTACATTTAATGCCGCATATTCTTCATTTGATGTCTTTGTATAACAGAATAGTAAAATACTTTGATGTAACCCCAGGCTCCCAGATAACCTGGGTTACCTGCAGCGGAATAATCAATAGATATTCAAAGGAAAAGGGCGAAGCAGGGGTAACACATATCATAAGACTTCTTGAAAAATTCGTTGAAGAAAAAAAATGTAGCTTTAATATGATGACCGATGATGAAAAAACAGAACTGTTAGATCTATTCAAAGGCGCTCCTGGAGACTTCAAGAACCTACTGCTTGGCTTATATGGGAGATTACCGGTAGGTTGGCCTGACGATTGGGTTTATCAGAGTACATTTGCAGAAGAATGGGAAGACAAACTAAAATCGAGAGTTGACATATCGCCGCTTGATTTGGTTGAAGAGGACGACTTAGAAAAATCGAGAGAAGAGCTAAAAGAAAAAATTTCCAGATTCCCTTCTGAAGAAGAATTTATACTCTATTTGATGCATCCTAAGGATGCTATAGATATGATCAACTTCAGAGAAGATTACGGCGACACTCCGATGGTATTGCCCACAAATGTATTTATAAATGGTTTGAAAAATCCTGGAGACAAAGTAGAATTTACTTTTTCAGAAAAGCCCTATACACTTGAATTGGTTTCAATAGGAAAAGAACACGACGGTGTAATCCACGTAGTCATGGAAGTAAACAACAAAACAAGAGTGTACAAGGTAGAGACGCCAAGAGCTAAAAAGAAGGAAATCAGGTTCGCAAAGGGATCTAATGAACTTGGCTCTCCAATCAACGGAAATCTATGGAGACTTGGAAACCCAAAAAGAGATCCTATCAAAACAGGAGATATATATCACAAAGGCGAGGAAATAGCAAACCTTGAGGCTATGAAAATGGAGACACCACTCCTTGCTCCTTACAATTGTATGATAAAGGAAATATGTGCGAATCTAAACGAAGGCGTAGTAGAAAATCAACTGCTATTTGTATTAAAACAACTCTAACAAAAGGAGCCGTGAACGATATTATCGATTTCACGGCTCCTTCTTAAAAACTATCCTAAAATTGCCTTAAGATCTTCATCGGGAGTCTTAATTGGAGCAATATTAAAGTTTTTCACTAACACGTCAAGAACATTTGGCGTTATAAAAGCAGGTAGAGATGGCCCCAGTCTTATATTTTTAATTCCTAAGTATAATAAGCTGAGCAAGATAGATACAGCCTTTTGTTCATACCATGAAAGTATCATAGAAAGCGGCAAATCGTTAACTCCTACGTTAAATGCTTTTGCTAAAGCATCTGCAAGCACAATTGCTGAATAAGCATCATTGCACTGCCCTACATCAAGAAGCCTTGGCAGGCCATCAATTTCACCTAATTTTTTATCGAAAAACCTAAACTTACCGCAAGCAAGTGTCAATATAACACAGTCCTCTGGAACCTTTTCTACAAACTCAGTGTAGTAAGATCTACCTGGCTTTGCACCGTCGCATCCTCCCACGAGAAAGAAATGCCTTATCTTTTTCTCCTTCACGAGGCCAAGGACCTTAGATGCTGCTCCAAGAAGAGTCTTTCTTCCAAAGCCAACCAGGACAGAATCATTATCAAGATCCTCTTGAAATCCTTCCATTTCCAGCGCCTTCTGTATAACTTTAGAATAGTCATAGTTTTCTATATGCTTAACGCCAGGCCAGGCAACGACACCAGTTGTAAAAATACTGCTAAAATAACTATTTTGTGGTCTTTGAATACAGTTCGTAGTCATTACTATTGGACCAGGAAATTGAGGGAATTCTCTTATTTGATTTTGCCATGCAGTCCCAAAATGTCCGTAGAAGTGAGGATATTTTTCTTTTAACAAAGGATAGCCGTGAGTAGGAAGCATTTCTCCATGGGTATATACATAAATTCCTTTGCCCTGGCTTTGTTTTAATATCTCTTCAAGATCTCTCAAATCGTGTCCAGAAACCAATATTGCCTTCCCCTTTTTGTGTCCGAGAGGAACGCTTGTCGGAACAGGATCTCCATAAGTTTTTGTATTTGCTCTATCAAGTAGCTCCATAGCCAAAAGGTTGTACTTTCCAACCTCAAGAGTTTTGCCTACCCACTCTTCCAGAGAAATATCATTCCTTGTGAGATCTGAAAGAGCTCTAAACATATAATCATAAAGCTCCTTGCTCGACTCACCTAAGATTGTTGCATGGTCGGCGTATGCCGCCACTCCTTTTAAACCAAAAAGTATAGTATGCTTAAGAGCCCTTTTATCTGGATCAACTTCTGGATCGTCTTTTAAGCCAAATTTCTTCCCTTGAATTTCTAACTCTGAAACGCTGTTTGCAAATTTAAAGTTAGCAAGATCAGAGAATTCGATATTAGACTTTTCGGTTATAGCCTTTTTTAAGTTGTCTCTTTTGCCTTCTACTGATTTGATCCACTCTTTTAATCTTTCAGGATCGAAGTCAACATTTGTCAGCGTCGAAAAGAGTGCTTGACAAACAAAGTGACCAAGATTTTCATCCACATCTACACCAAGTTCTTTTGCGCTCTGCACTACAGAGGAAAGACTTTTCAAAGAGAATATTAAAAGATCCTGTAAACTGCTTGTGGTTTCATCCTTGCCGCAAACTCCCTGGATTTCACATCCCAACCCTTTTGCTGCCTGTTCACATTGGTAACAAAACATTGCGAATCACTCCCTTAATTAATTTTCTTAATTTAGAATATACTTTTAAGGGTGAGAGATCATTGACTTAGATCAATTAAGGTAAAATTAGTAAAGAGAAATAAGAAAGGAGGCATATATGGAGAGCATACTTAAATCATCTGTATTTTTTAAGAATTTAAACGATGAGGATATTCAAAAAGTCTTAACAATATCTCATAAAATAGAATTAAACCATAACGAAATACTCTTTACCGAAGGGAGTCTGGCGTTAAATCTCTTTATTGTTCTTAGCGGCAAGATGAAGGTTTACAAGATATCGCCATCTGGAAAGGAGCAAATACTTCACGTAATGACAGCTGGAGATTTGATTGCAGAGGCACCAATGTTTGCAGGGCTTGATTATCCTGCAAATGCACAATGTATAGAAAAGTGCTCCCTACTTGCAATTGACAGAGAGGGCTTTAAAAAACTAATAACCGATAACCCAAATCTCACTATGAATATATTGTCAGCAGTATCATTTAGACTTAGAAATTTTACAACCCTGATAGAAGATCTTTCGTTAAAAGAGGTCTCGGGCAGACTTGCGTCATATCTTTTGTATCAAAAAGAGATACAAAAAAGCTCTAACATAGATCTGCCAATTACAAGAACAGAGCTCTCAAAATACTTTGGCACTATGCCCGAGACCCTCTCAAGAATATTTACAAAATTTCAAAATTTAAACATTATTTCATCAAATAACAAAAGCGTCACGATAATTAATGAAGAAAGCCTAAAGAAACAAGCTTGGGGCAATTAATAATATGTTATTTAAAATTGATAACACCTATTGAGTTTAAAAATATTATTATAAGCAGTACTGGCGTTATAGTTTTAAGAATAAACAAGTATATCTTCGTGGCAGAAGCAAGCTTCGGAGAACTATTGGATAGCTCATCTAAAACTGCCTTCTGTTTCATAATATAGCCTACAAATATGGCTATAAAGAAGCCACCGACTGGCAGGAGTATGTTGGAAGAGATATAGTCATACCAATCAAAAAAGCCTTTTCCCATAAACTTTATAGAACCTAAAAGTGAGCTGGGGTCTACTGACAGGGCAGCAGTTGAACCAATCACCACGATTATCAAAGAATTTACAATACTTGCAGTTCTTCTTGAAATATTAAACTCCTCAGTATGATATGCAACCAACACCTCTACAAGAGAGAGCATTGCAGTGGTAGCTGCGATTGAAGAGAGGAAGAAAAATGCCACAAGAAGCTGGTTTCCAAAAGGCATCTTCGAAAAAACAAGCGGAATTGTCATAAACAAAAGCCCCGGACCAGCGCCCGGTTTCATACCGAAAGCAAATACAGCAGGGAAAATCGCAAGCCCAGCCAAGACAGAAACAAGAGTATCCGAAAAGGCAACCGAAGCCGCAGTCCTAAAAAGATTGTTCCCCTTTGTGAAATAGCTTCCATAGGTAACCATGGTCCCCATGCCGAGGGATAGTTTAAAGAATGCAAGCCCAAGGGCCGTCAATATAGCAACAGCGCTCAATTTTGAAAAATCAACGTTAAAAAGAAATCTAACCCCTTCAAAGGCATTTGGAAGTGTTAGGGCTCGAATATCACAAATTACGATCAATAAAAACAAAACAGGCATCAAAGTTTTTGTAACTCTCTCAATGCCCTTCTGAACGCCCATAATGAGAATCGTGCCAACAACTACCATAACTATTATCTGCCATAGGATAGGCGTCAAAGGACCTATTACAGTTTGCGCAAATTGAGTCTTTGCACCTTCTGTTGTAATGCCAACAAAATCTCCCCTTAGGGATTTAAAAAGATAATAATACACCCAACCAGCTACGCAGCTATAAAAAAACATAATTAAATAAGCCGCTCCTACTCCCATAGTACCTACATGCTTCCACATAGTCCCGGGTGCTAGCTTTTTAAAAGCTCCGATTACGTTTGAACGGGTATTTCTTCCAATGAAAAACTCAGCAAGCATTACTGGTATTCCAACAAATATCACGCAAAGAACATAAACGAGCAAAAATGCTCCTCCCCCAAATACGCCCGTAAGATAGGGGAATTTCCAGATGTTTCCCAAACCTACAGCAGAACCAAGTGTAGCAAAAAAAACAGCAATTCCAGAAGAAAACGTTTCTCTTTTTTTCAAACCTGAAGACAAAGCCTCTACTCCTTTCCTTTAGCTACTAAATTTAGAATGTGTCAGTTGTTAACTTTATCGTACTGCGGATTAAACAAAATCAACAACAAGCCTATTATTATAGATGATATTATGCAGTAAACACAAGCAGCTTTTATTATAAATATCTCAAGGGTCGTCAAGCATATAGCTACAATTACCGCCATAAAGTTAATCCAGAAGAGGAGCATTTTTGGATTAAAGCGAAAAACTTTATTTTTGTTTAGTTTATAAGAATACACCCATAGAGCAAAAAAAACACAATATGCAAATATTTCTAAAGCTGCCATGGGAATTATGCCAAAAATGTGAGAAAATGAGCTCTTTTGCACGGTATCGCAACCAGAAAATATTATACACATCGCAGAAGAATCAGTCGTCTCAAGGTGGAATAAATAGATAGATATTAAAAAACCTATAAAAATGACAAAGGGTATCAGGTAATTTCTAAAAGCTTTAATGAAATTTGCATACTTTATTAACGTTATAAATTTAAGAGTTAAAAGAGAATATAAAGCCACTATTAGCAAAAAGATAACTGTAAAAATCGCATAAGGTTTTCCCTCAAAATTTTTATTTTCAATTGCTTTAACGTCTATATACTTAGAAAATTCAGAATGGAGGACTTTTTCAGGAAAGGGGATGCCGCCTTGTTTTATACCCTCTTGAATCAGATTCGGCAAGTCTTTCTCTATGTCATCTGTTCCAATAAGCACTTTATCCCCAATAATCATAAAGGGGACGCCTGCATCACTTTTTTTGATTCCATATTCAGATGCCAGATTATAAAAGGGCTCTACCTGACTTTCTTTATAAAGCATAATATAGGTAATCAACAATTTGTTTTTAAACTTCTCCTGAATAGGTGGAAGAATATTTTCTATTACATCATGACAGTGAGGACACGTAGGACTCCAGAAAAGCACCACGTTTACTTCACTTGAAGCAAAGACAGGAGATGCCCAAATGATAAAATATGTTAAAAATATAAAAAATATTTTAAATCTAATAAAGTCCTCCAAATAAATTACTCTAATAAAAATATATCATATATTTATCAATAATAAAAAAATTAGCAGGAGAAACACTTCTCCTGCTAATAAAATGATACGAACTAATTATCCAACTTCTCCCACAATTCTATAAACTACATTCTAAAAGTTTAAGAATTAATCTTTGTTTGTTTTTTTAAAGTAGAGGGAGATCTCTCTCCCTCTACAATACAAAAAACCAAAAACTATTTAGATTGAGTATTACTGTTTTGTGTAGTAGGTTTAGATTGCAAACTTGAGGTAGCATTAGCACCGGTCAAAGGTTTAGAATTTTGCGCGAGATTTGACACCTGCTGATTCACCATTGATTCAAAAGCGTTTGCTTTCTTGTTAGATGAGGTGTTTTGTGTAGAGCTTAACAAAGAACCAGAATCAATTTTATTAAGGGCCATTTTCTTCACTCCCTTTTAATTAATTACCGATATTATAGCACGAATAGG